>JAEMQS010000127.1 GCA_016463765.1 Solirubrobacteraceae bacterium
GACGCCGACGTCGACCACGTGCGGATGCTGCGCCTCGCCGACACCGAGGTCGTCCGCGCCGCGCCCGGAGATCTGACGGAGGCGCTCGACGCCCTGAACGCCGACCCCGCCGTCGTGGCCGCCGAGCCCGACGCCCCGGTGCGGGCGTTCACGACCGACCCGATGTGGACCAGCCTCTGGGGCCTGGAGAACACGGGGCAGTCGATCCTCGGCTTCGCCGGAACGTCCGACGCGGACATCGACGTCACCGCCGCCTGGGGCCAGTCCCTCGGCTCGGGTGTGACGGTGGGCGTCGTCGACACCGGCGTGCAGACCGCGCACGCGGACCTCTCGGGGCGGACGGTCGCGGGCTACGACTTCGTCGCGGGCGACGCCACGCCGGAGGACGTCCAGGGGCACGGCACGCACGTGGCGGGCACGATCGCGGCGTCGAAGGACAACGGCGTGGGGGTCGTGGGCGTCGCCCCGAGCGCGCGGGTCATGCCGCTGAAGGCCCTCGACGACTCCGGCAGCGGGTACACGTCGGACATCGCCGACGCCTTCACCCACGCCGCAGCCAACGGCGCCCGCGTGGTGAACGCGAGCCTGGGCGGGACCGGCGGCGAGCTGACCTTCGCGGCCGCCATCGATGCCGCGCCGAACACGCTCTTCGTCGTCGCCGCCGGTAACGAGAACAGCAACAACGACAGCACGCCGAAGTACCCGTGCAACGTCGCGAAGGCCAATGTCCTGTGCGTCGGTGCGTCAACGTCGACCGACCAGCGGGCGAGCTTCTCGAACTGGGGCGCGACGACCGTCGACCTCTTCGCGCCCGGCGACGACATCCGCTCGACCTACCCCACCGGGACCTACGCGTGGCTGAGCGGGACGTCGATGGCATCGCCCCACGCCGCCGGGGTCGCGGCCCTCGTCTTCGCGGCGAACCCCTCCTGGACGCCGACGCAGGTCAAGTCCGCGCTGATGTCGAGTGTCGACGCGAAGGCCGCGCTCGCCGGGACGTCCGTGACCGGCGGCCGCCTGAACGCGGCGCGGGCGCTGAACGTCACGCCGCCCGCCGAGGACCCCGCGCCGACGCCCACCCCGGAGCCCGAGACCGATCCCACGCCCGACCCGGCCCCGCCGGCCGACGAGATCGTCGAGGAGGAGCCCGAGGAGGGCGACGAGGAAGAGGAAGAAGAGCCGGCGCCGCCTCCCGCGCTGCAGATCCGCCGGAAGGGCAGCGCGACCCTGTGCCGGACGGGGTGCGCGACGAAGGCCTTCGAGGTGCGATTCACGCTTCCGCGCTCGGCCCCGATCCGCACGGTCTACGAACGGCGCGTCTGCAAGGGGCGCGGGTGCACCTGGGTCGCCGTCGTCAAGCGCACCCTGAGCGGGAGGAGCGGCGCCAACGTCGTGAAGGTCACGACGAAGGTCGGCGCGAAGAAGCTCGGCCGCGGCCAGTACCGCGTGACGCTCAGCGTGGACACCGACGCCGGCCGGCGCACCGGCCGGGTCGGGTTCACCGTGCGGTAGGGCGCGTCGTCGCTACGGCTTGATCTTGCCGCGGAACTTCAGCGTGGCCGCGGTGCCGGAGAACGAGCCTGAGAACGAGCCGCTGCCCTTGACGTTGCGGTACTTGCCCGTGCCGCCGGTGGTGCGCCACGTGCCCTTGATGGGTGACGCGTCGGAGACGGTGCCGCGGATCCTCACGTTGCCGCCCTTGTAGGTCAGCGTCGCCGTCAGGTTCGGAAGGTCGATCTTCCCCTTGACCTTGCCCGAGCCGTAGGGCTTCCCGCTCACCGTGCCCGTGAAGTTCGGCAGGCCCTTGACCTTCACCGTGGTGTTGACCGTCTTCGAGGACGCGCCGTCCACCGTCGGCACGATCACCGCGCCGGTGACCGCGGCCACGGCCAGACCCGCCGCCCATCGAGTGCGCACACGCTGCAACATGAGTTCCCCCTCGTTCGAGACATCGGACGGGTCAACCCCCTGCGATCCGCCCGAGCGGCGGATGGTACCGAACCGGCGCATCCGCCCGGGAGCAGGCGTATGGTCGGTCACACCGTGCTCACTCATCAGGATCCTCCCCCCGATCCGAGGTGCGCCTGCTGTTACGGCGGAGGCTTCGTCGCTGCAGGCGACGAGCACGTGCCCTGTCCCGCGTGCACCCCCCTTGCACACGGGCTCGAGGCCGAGCGCCAGCGCGCACGGTGCGCGCCGGCGCTCTCTCGGCGTCGCGGGCGCGTCCACGCCACACGGCTCGGCGTCCCCGAAGTCGTCGGATAACCCGCCGGTCAGGCTGCTGCCGCGTTCGCGTCGCCCTCGGCGAGCGCGTCGCGGATGAACGGGCCGAGCAGCTCGGCGACCGTGTCCGGGCTCAGGCCCGACGGTCCCTGCGGCAGCGCGGCGAAGCTGATCGCGAGCCGCACGACGCTCTCGGCGAGCAGCAGCGCTTTGCGCTCGGCGACGTTCGGCCAGCCCCGGGAGAACACGCCCGCGAGCCGCTGCGTCGCGCGGTCGATGACCGGGCCACCGTGCGTCGTCACGAGCGGCAGGAGTTCGTCGGTCCCGTCGTCGGCGAGGATCGACCGCACGAGCGGGTTCTGGGCCGCCGCCATGAGGAACACGCCGAAGGCGGTCGACACGGCGCGCATCGGGTCGTCGAGGTTCGCTTGGACGGCCTCCTCGACGGCGGCGAGGAACCGGTCGACCTCGCGCAGCACGAACGCCTGCGCGAACTCCTCACGGGATCCGAACTCGTTGTAGAGCGTCTGGCGGCTGACGCCGGCGCCCTTCGCGACGCCGGCCATCGTGACCTGACTCCAGGTGCGGTCGTTGAGCAGATCGCCGGCGGCGTCGAGCAGGGAGTCGCGCAGCAGCTCACGAGCGGCCTCGGCGTAGGGCAGGCGGCGGGGTGGCGCCACGTCGCCCATTGTCGCGGAGGCGGGGTTCATGCGCCTTCCGGTCCTCCAGGAGCAGGAGCCTCCGGTGCCGCAACCACAAAGTCGAGCTTGTCTCGCACGCCGCAGTCCGGGCAGGTCCAGTCGTCCGGCACCTCGCTGAACGGCGTGCCGGGCGGGAAGCCCTCGCGCGGGACGCCCTGGTCCTCGTCGTAGACGAAGGCGCACTCGGGGCAGGTGTAGACGCTCATGCGGTCGGGGTGGGCGGGTTGAAGGTCTTGAGGATGCGCTTGCGCGCGCGGGGGTGGATGTTCGCCTTGGTCACGTCGCCACCGTAGTGCTCGACGACGCGGTGGTCCATGACGCGCTTCCACACCGGCGGCAGGTAGGCGGCGACGATCATCGTCGCGTAGCCCGCCGGCAGCTCCGGGGCGCCCTCCCAGTTGCGCAGCGCCTGGTAGCGGCGCAGCGGGTGGGCGTGGTGGTCGGAGTGGCGCTGCAGGTGGTAGAGGAAGACGTTGCTGGCCACGATGTTCGAGTTCCAGCTGTGCTCGGGCGCGCAGCGCTCGTAGCGGCCGTCCTCACGCTTGCCGCGCAGCAGGCCGTAGTGCTCGAGGTAGTTGACGACCTCCAGCAGGCTGAAGCCGAAGAACGCCTGGATGAGCATGTAGGGCAGGATCTCGATACCGAAGACGGCGAGCAGGACGCCCCACACCACGACGCTGATCGCCCACGCGTTGACGATGTCGTTCTTGATCGTCCACGGGCTCTTGCCCATGCGGTCGAACCGCAGCTTCTCGAGCTTCCATGCCGAGCGGAAGCTGCCGATGATCGTGCGCGGCAGGAACTCGTAGAAGTTCTCACCGAGGCGGGAGCTGGCGGGATCCTCGGGCGTCGAGACGCGGACGTGGTGGCCGCGGTTGTGCTCGATGAAGAAATGGCCGTACCAGGTGGGGGCCAGCGCGACCTTGGCGAGCCACTTCTCGATCGCCTCACGCTTGTGCCCGAGCTCGTGGGCGTTGGCGATCGCGATGCCGTTGACCGAACCGACGGTGAACGCGAGCCCGACGGCGGCGAGGATCGACAGGTCCTGCGTGGCCCACACCCAGCAGGCGAACACCAGCGACACGTACTGCATCGGGATGAAGAGGTAGGTGCACCAGCGGTAGTAGCGGTCCTGCTCCAGCCACTTGATGACGTTGTCCGGCGGGTTGTTCGGGTCGCTGCCGAAGACGGTGTCGAGCAGGGGCATGAACCCGAAGACGAACATCGGGCCGAACCACCAGAACAGGCTCAGCCCGGTGACTTCGACGAGCAGGAACGCGGCGATCGGCAGCGCCGGGACGACGATGCCGAGCAGCCAGGCGTAGCGCTTGGAGTCCTTCCACGTGGGCGCGATGGCTTCCGCGTCGCTCTCGTGGTGGTGGTGATGATGGCCGGCGGCTTGCGCGTGGGCGGACATGAAGAGGGGGACACTCCTAAGACGTTGGCAGCACAGCAGGTGACCGTCACCCAGCCTGACACATCATGCGCTCGGTGTAAAGCTGGTAGCCAGAAATCGAACGGATGTCCACCACGGCGTGTGCTCGCCGTCACGCAACTGAATTGGCCTTTTGTCGGATCACGCGGTACAACTCGCGTCCGACCGACGAGCCAACTGTCCGGTCGGTCAGTGCGGATGTGTCCTGAGGGGGAAGGGTCGAACACCGCGCGGCGTCGGGGCCGCGCGGCGTCCGCCCAGCGGCGGACGCGTGATACTCCGCCCATGCGCCACCTCGTTCTCGCTCTCGCCGCCGCCGTCTGCAGCGCGGCGTTTCTGCCCTCGGCCGCCGCCGCGAAGCGGTACGACATCCCGGCCACGATGGGCGACCAGCTCACCGCCCTCGTCGAGCAGACGCCGGTCGGCGTCATGCTGCCGCAGTCCCTGCCCTTCGACTACAGCGGCCGGCTCTATGCCTCGACCGAGGTCACCGAGGGGGCCTGGTTCGTCTCGCTCGCCGGGGCCAAGGACTGCCGCGGCGCGAACGCGTGCACGCTCGGGACGCTGTCGGGGGTGCAGGGCGGCGAGCGCAACAACCGCATCCGCGTGCGGCTCGCCGACGGGAAGAACGGGTGGTACCGGCCGCTCTCGTGCGGCGGTTCCTGCGCGCCGCCGTCTATCGAGTTCGTGCGCAACAAGGTGCTGTACGGCATCCAGGCCAAGGTCTTCCAGCGCGGGAAGGGCGCCAAGCGGATCCTGACCGACGCCGCGAACTCCGCACTCGCCGCCGGATTGCGCTGACGTGAAGGGGGCGTTGCCCCCGCCGACTTAAAGCAATAGCGTGTGCTTTTATGAGATCGCACACGCTGCTCGTCCTTGCCGCCCTCGCGCTGCTGAGCCTCGTCCCGGCGCCCGCATCGGCCGCCGTCACCGTCGAGAAGGCCTCGATTCCGATCGAGGGCGGGTACCTCGACGCGACGATCTCCCGGCCCGGGCCGGGCACGCACCCGGCCGTCGTCGTCGCGGCCGGTCTCGGCGGCCTGTACTCGGGCAACCCCGCGAAGTACGCCGAGCGCTTCGTCGAGGCCGGCATGACGGTCGTCGGCTTCGACTACCGTCACTTTGGTGCGAGCACGGGCACGCCGAGGCGCCTCATCGACCTGCGCAAGCAGCGTCGCGACTGGCGCGCCGCGATCGCCTTCACCAAGCGGCTTGCCGGCGTGGACAGCTCGCGGATCGCACTGTGGGGCACGTCGATGTCCGGCGGGCACGTGCTCTTCCTGGGCACGGAGTACCCGGAGCTCGAGGCCGTGGTCTCGCAGGTCCCCCACATGGACGGGCGCGGCGCGGCGGCACGGCAGGACCCGCGGACGTTCGCGGGCATCGCGTCGCTCACGGCGCTGGACCTCGCCAGCGCGGCCGTCGGCGGCCCGCCGGTCCAGGTCCCCCTCATCGGGCGCCCGGGCACGGCGGCGCTCATGACCGCCCCCGGTGCGTGGGAGTACGCGCAGCAGGCCTACGTCGGCACGGGCTGGATCAACGCCGTCCCCGCGCGCGCGTCGCTGAGCGTCCTCGGCTACTCGCCGGTCCTGCAGGCCCGGGCCTCGAAGGTGCCGACGCAGATCATGGTCGCCACCGGTGACAAGGTGGCACCGCCCGAGCCGGCCCGTCGTCTCGCCAGGACGCTCGGGGCGGACGTCCTCGAGGTCGACACCGACCATTTCGGCGTCTACTCCGGCCCGATCTTCGAGACGATGGTCGCCCGCCAGACGGCGTTCCTGCGGGCCCGGCTGGGTCTCGACGCAGCCGGCTGAGCGCGGCGGCGCCAGGACCGTCGCCTCCGCTGTCGCGGAGCGCTGACAGGATGTGGCGCTCATGGCCGGACCGAAGCGCCAAGCATCAGTCGCGCAGGACAGCGGCACGCAGCAGGTCTACAAGGGCACGCGGCCGGGAGGCCGCAGTGCCCGCGTGCGCGCCGCGGTGCTCGCCGCCGCGGTCACCGAGCTGCAGGACAACGGCTACGACGGCTTCTCGCTGCCGCGCGTGGCCGAGCGCGCCGGGGTGGCCCTGACGACGGTCCACCGGCGCTGGGGCACGAAGGCCCGGCTCATCGCCGACATCTTCGCCGACGTCACCAGC
>JAEMQS010000128.1 GCA_016463765.1 Solirubrobacteraceae bacterium
TCGCCTTCGCCCGCTCGGTCCGCTCGGTGAAGACGTTCGTGATGATCGAGAGCGTGGTCGGGAAGATCAGCGCGGCGCCGAGGCCCATGATCGCCCGCGTCGCGATGAGCTCCTCGGTGGAGCTCGTCAGCGATCCGAGCCCGTTCCCGACGCCGTAGACGCCGAGGCCCACGAGCAGCGTCCCGCGCCGGCCGAAGCGGTCGCCCAGGCTGCCCGCTGCGAGGACGAGGGCGGCGAAGACGAGCGTGTACGCGTCGACGACCCACTGCAGCTCGCGGGTGGACGCGTCGAGCTCGCGCACGAGCGTCGGCAGCGTGACGTTGACGAGCGTCACGTCGAGGTTGACCGCGAAGGCGCAGAGGCAGACGGCGGCCAGGGTGAGGCGGCGGTGGGAGGCGGTCATGCGCAGCACCGTAGCGGCATCACTATATGTTTTTCAAGTAGCAGGTTGAGAAATGGGTTGCATCGGGTACGCTTGGCGCATGTCCGCGCGCAGCTACGAGCAGTACTGCGGCCTCGCCGCCGCCCTCGATGTGTTGGGTGAGCGCTGGACGATGCTGGTGCTCCGCGAGCTCGCGCTCGGCCCGAAGCGCTACCGCGATCTCATCGACGCGCTCCCCGGCATCGGCACGAACCTGCTGGCGACCCGCCTGAAGACGCTCGAGGAGGCCGGCGTCCTGCGCAAGGCGACGCTGCCCCCTCCCGCCGGGGTGCAGGTCTACGAGCTGACCGCGCGCGGCGAGCAGCTGCGCCCGGCGCTCGAGGGGCTCGCGCTCTGGGGGCTGCAGCTGCTGCCCGACGAGGTCGGCGAGCGGAAGATGCGCCCCGCGTGGGCGGCGTCCTGCATGCGCGCCGGCGCGCCCGTGGACGCCGCGCAGCGGCTCCGTGGCGATGCCTTCGCCTTCGACGTCGCGGGCGAGGAGTTCCACATCGCCGCCGACGGGGACGAGATCGTCGTGCGCGACGGCCCGCCGCCGGTCGCGCCCATCGTGCGGGTCACGAGCGACCTGCCGACGTATCTGGCGCTGGCGACCCGCGCGATCACGCCCGCCGTCGCGGCGTCCACAGCGCGGCTCGAGGTCGAGGGCGACGTCGAGGCGCTGGAGCGCCTGCTGGCCGACGTGCATCTCCCGGCACGAGGTCGCCGTACCTGAAGCATGATCCGCGCAACCTGGAACGGCGTCGTGCTCGCCGAGAGTGACGACACGGTCGTCGTCGAAGGCAACCACTACTTCCCGCCCACGGCGATCCGCTGTGAGCACTTCGAGCCCAGCGACCACCACACCACCTGCCCGTGGAAGGGCCAGGCGAGCTACTACGACCTCGTGGCGGGCGGCGACCGCAACCCGAGCGCTGCCTGGTTCTACCCCGAGACGAAGCCCGCGGCTGACGAGATCCGCGGCCGGGTCGCGTTCTGGCGCGGGGTGCAGGTCCAACCCGTCGGCTGACAGACGCGGGGCCGTGTGCGAGCATCGCGCACACATGGGCTTCTTCAAGGACGTCGCCACCGCGTTCAAGCCGTCGAACATCGCGAAGGGGCTCGACGCCGCGCGGAACCCGCCGAGCCAGGAGGAGATCGACGCGATGGTCTCCCAGCTCACACCCGAGCAACGCGCGAAGTACGAGGCGAACATGGCGCAGGTCGAGCGCGGCCGGCAGGAGGCGCGCGCGTCGTTCGCCCAGGCCCAGGAGATCGAGGACCGGACCCGCGTGCTCGACGGGCCCGCGGGCCGGTACCTCCACGGTTCGAAGATGGACCTCATCGGCACACCCGACGAGGTTGAGGCGCGCATCCAGCAGGACGGCGTCTTCTCGTTCATCAAGGATCAGCGTGAGGCCCGTAAGGGCGAGTTCAAAGAGGGGCTGCGGCAGACCTTCAACGTGCAAGAGGTCAAGCAGCTCAAGGACCCCGCCGAGCGTGCGCAGGTCGCCGCCGCCGAGCGCGCCGCCCGCGACGAGGCGAAGGCCCCGTTCCGGGCGCCCGCGCTGGCGCAGGTGCAGATCAGCCGGATCGCCACCCGCGGGCGCACCCAGCTGGCCGAGCTGCTGACGCACCTCTACGAGCACGGATTCGCGGCGCACCCCGAGTCCGTGTTCGGCGTCTACCGCGTGCCGGACCGGATCAGTGGGCCGATGACGCCGCAGTCCGAGAAGGGCCGCGTCGTGGAGTGGGACATCGTCCACGAGCCGCTGCCCGCCGGCGCGCAGCCCGACCCGACCGACGCGCCCCTCGTGGCGACCTCGTTTCGCGGTGACGAGCAGTGGGTGGCACGCCACGAGGGTCAGCCGTCGGTGCTCGACGAGGACCTCGCGCTGGCGTACTGCCTGCATGCGGGCATCGGGCCCGAGCGGTGCGTCGGCCTGGCGCGGATCAGCGAGTTCCGCGCGCTGCAGGGCGGCGGCGATGACGGACCGGATCCCATCCGGTCGCTGGTGAAGGGCATCGTGGCCATCCACCCGCAGGGCGCGGACGGGGCGTTCGAGCGGATGCGCGCAGGCGCGCCGCTGGACCTGCCGACGGACGTGGCCGGGCCGGCCGGCGTGCACGTCGAGGTCCTCAACTGGGAGGCCATCGGCAATGCCGTGCACCTGAAGATCATGGAACCGCCGCCGGTGCCTTCGCCGTTCCCGTACCTGCCCGCGACCCCGCAGGAGCTGCTGCGCGCGTACCTCGAGATCGTGGGGCTGCGTGCCGCCGACTGCTACAGCGCGCAGGCCACGGTCGACGACCCGCGCGCGCTCGTGCAGGGCGGGCTCTTCACCACGAACATGGGTCCGAAGCAGCCGTGCGCGGACGGTCAGGCGCGCATGCGCACGCACGGCTGCCAGCACGTCGTGCTCGTCTACCGCGAGACCCCCGGCTACGCCGCCGGCCGCGCGCGGTGGGACGCGTACATGGCCGAGGTGCTGCAGGCCAATCTGCGCAACGGCGTGCGCCTGCGGCCGACCGTCGGCAAGCAGGACGACCTCGGCGGGATCTCGTTCAAGCCCTTGCGTGCCGCGCTGCGCGTGGCCGAGGCCATCGACCGTCTCGACGATTGGGGCGCCGAGACCGTGCCGCCGTACCGCTACTGCTGGCCGCCCGCCGAGACGACGATCCTGTGAGCGACTGGACGAACCCCGACGTCACGCCGGTCGGCGGGGCGGCGGGCGCGCGCGCCGACCACGGTCGCCCGGCCCCGGTCCCCGGCGGCGAGGATCCGTTCGGGAGCCGGCCGAGCCGCCGCAGCCCGGGCTGGGTGCGCGTCATCCTCGGCGGCCTGCTCGTCGTGGCGAGCGTCGCGCTGATCGTGGTCGGGATCGGCAAGACCGTGGAGTCGGGCTCGGGGATCGAGAGCGACGCCGTGGCGCGCGGCGAGGTGCGCGAGAGCGTGGAGCAGACCCGGGCGGTGACGTTCGAGGTTCCGCCCGGCGAGCGCCGCGACTACACCGTTTACCTGCTGCTCACCGGCCGCGACGGCTTCGAGAACCGCCGCGACCTCACGGTCCGTGACACGGCGTGCGTGGCGGAGATGCCCGACGGCGTCCAGACCCGCTTCCGCGGCGCGCGCCAGGGCTCGTCGACGACGATCGGCAAGGCGTCGTCGGTCGGGCATTTCTCGTCGCAGCCGGGGCGGGTCGCGGTCGTCTGCGCGTACACGAGCGGCACGCGCAGCTCGCGGCGGATCCGGCCCGAGACCGCCGCGTACGTCGTCACGCCGGGCACCCCGGGGGAGATGGGCATGGGGATCGCCATGATCGTCGGCGGCGCGACGGTGCTCGTCGGCGCCGGCTTCCTCATCGCGTGGGGAATGCGCCGGCGCCGAACGATCTGACCTGGTGGCCCGTCAGCCGGAGTGGTCCATCCCGTGCTCCTGCTCCTCGTCGGACATGTGCGAGCCCATCGCCTCGTCCGGCACGCCCCCTGCCGGTGACGCCTTCCCGTACCAGGCCTTGCGCCAGGCGTTCATCTCCTCGATCTCCTTGGACTGCGCGGCGACGATCGCCTCGGCGAGCTTGCGCAGCTCCGGGTCCTGCCCCTCGGCGAGCTCCATGCGCGCCATGCGGATCGCGCCCTGGTGGTGCGGGATCATCATGTCGATGAACATGCGGTCGAACGCCTCGGTCGACATGAGCATGTCCATGTCCATGTCCATCCCCATCTCGGCGTCGCTCATGCCGAGGTCCCGCTCGTCCACGCCGGCGTCGGCGAGTCGCTGCTCGGCGGTCTTCATCTGAGCGATCTCGGCGTTCTGGGTGGTGATGATCGCATCGGCGAGCTGGGTGATCTCCTCCCGGGACGCGTTCTTCTTGGCCGCTTCGGCCATCTCCACAGCGGCCTGGTGATGGCCGATCATCTCGGCCGCGAAGGCGCGGTCGGTGGCGTTGGCCTCTTGGCTCGCGGAGGTGTCGCTGTCATCGTCGCCGCAGGCCGCCAGAGCGGCGGAGGCGAGGACGAGCAGGGCGGCGGTCAGCATCGCGAGGATGCGTGTGCGGTGCATGGGTCTCAGGTGCTCCTTTGGGTTCTTGGTGTTCACGGGTGGGCGACGCGGCTCCGTCGGGAGTCGCGTGGGCCGATCACCGCAGGAACACCTGGAGCACTGCGGGCCCCGCGCGCGCAGCCGCACTCGGCGGCACCACGGCCGCCGAGAGGGCGGAGGCGCGGGGCGTGGAGAGGGAGAGACGGTGGCGCGCGCATCGCCATGCGCCGATGACGGCCAGCAGCGCAAAGCCGAAAGCCGCCGTCTCGGTGATGGCCAGGCACATCGCGAGCGCGTCGTCGAGCGACATCCCGCCATGGTCGGCGCCCGCCGGCGGGTGGTGGGCGCCCATGCTGAGGTCGTGTGCGCCCATCGCGGCGGATCCCGAAGCGCCTCCGGCGTGCCCGGCGCCCGGGGCGCCGTGGGCCAGCATGAGTGCGCTCACGAGGACGAGTGCGGCGGCGACCGCCATCACATGGCGGCGGTGGCGCCGGATCGCGTCGTTGCACGCGATGAGCATGCGTCCAGGTTAACCGGCGCGCGGTGTCCCGGGAGGTTGCGGGGCGCCACGTGCGCCCCGCAACCCCAGGTGGTCAGCCGCCGGTGACGGCCGTGCTGCGCGTCCGCAGCGTGGCGAGCGCGACGAGCCCGCCGGCCGCGGCGATCCCGGCGGCGCCGAGGAACGCGGCGGAGTATCCGTCGGTGAGCGCGACGACGTCGCCGAGATCGCCCGCGCCGTTCGACGCGGCCACGGCGGTCATCGCGGCCAGACCTAGCGCCGACCCGACCTGGTACCCCGTGTTCACGATGCCGGACGCCAGGCCGCCCTCCTCCGGGCGGGCGCTCGAGATCGCCGTCTGCAGCGACGGGATGAACGCGAGCGCCATGCCCGCGGCCGCCACGAGCGACGCCGGCAGCACGTCCACGAGGAAGCTGCCGTCCGGCCGCACGAGCGACAGGAGCGCGAGCCCCACGGCGAGGACGCCGAGCCCGCCGGCGACCATCGGCCGCGTCCCGATCCGCGGCATGAGCCGTGGTGCGACGACGACCATCCCGACCATGATCGCGGCCGTCATCGGCAGCAGGGCCGCGCCGCTGGCGAACGACCCGAGCCCCAGCACCTGCTGGAGGTAGAGGTTCAGGAAGAACCACATCGGGACCCACGCGGCGCCCAGCAGCACCTGCGCGGCCCCAGGCGGCGAGCACGCCGGTGGCGACGAGGACGGACATGTTCAGCGCGCGATGCCGGAGCGAGGTCCATGCGCCGCCGATGAAGATCCAGCCCGCCCACCAGACGACAGGGAGCGAGAGGACGAGCATGGCGATGTTCGCCACGGTCATGGAGGAGATGAGCTCGAGGCCGAACGTATTGACCGCCACCGGGGAGATCAGCACGACGGGGACGGTGAAGAGCAGCGCGACGAAGAACCGCGTGCGCATGTCGCGCTCCATGTCCGCGGCCATCGTCGGGTCGGACATGTCGTGGCCCATGTCGTCGTGACGCCGGTCGTCGTGACCGGCGCCCGACGGGACATGCGGGAGCTCGTACTGCATGCGGTCGGCGGTGGTGCAGCACGTGATCGGCAGCGTGTGCGCGTGGTGCGCCATCTGCGCCCAGGTCGGATTCCCGTCGCCGGCGCAGTGCAGGCCGATGTCCGCTATCGCGGTGCGTACGGCGTCCTCGTCGAGGCCGGCTCCCTCGACGAGGACGCGGTCGTCCTTGAACTGCACGCCGGTGATCCCTTCGCTGCGCAGGAGCTCACGCTCGAGCCGGTCGCGGCAGGAGACGCAGTGCAGTCCCTCGACGCGGATCTCGACCCGTGTGCCGGATGACGTCGCCATGGTCAAAGTCTTACGCATCGTAGGACTCGATTCGACGGTGGTTGTCCGCGGGGGCCGGTGCCGCTTCGTGCGCCGAGCGGAAACGCCGCAGGCGCAGCGCGTTGGCCACGACGCTGACGCTCGAGAACGCCATGGCCGCCCCGGCGATCACCGGGTTGAGCAGGCCGATCGCCGCCAGCGGGATCGCGG
>JAEMQS010000129.1 GCA_016463765.1 Solirubrobacteraceae bacterium
CGAAGGGCCGCCGCACGAAGTCCAAGGCGCGCCTGAACAACTACGAGGCGCTGCTCGCGGCCGACCGCAACGTCAAGCTCGACCAGGTCCAGATCCACATTCCCGCGGGCCCGCGACTGGGCGGCGTGGTGGTCGAGGCCGAGCACCTGAAGAAGGGCTTCGGCGACCGCCTGCTCATCGAGGACCTGTCCTTCAAGCTGCCGCCCGGCGGCATCGTCGGCGTCATCGGCGCGAACGGCGCCGGCAAGACGACGCTCTTCCGCATGATCACCGGCCAGGAGGAGCCCGACGGCGGCACGCTGCGCATCGGCGAGACCGTCGAGCTGGCCTACGTCGACCAGAGCCGCGACGCGCTCGACCCCGAGAAGACGGTGTGGGAGGAGATCTCCGACGGCGCCGATCAGCTGAAGGTCGGCGAGCAGTGGATGAACTCGCGGGCGTACTGCTCGTCGTTCAACTTCAAGGGCGGCGACCAGCAGACGAAGGTCGGCAAGCTCTCCGGCGGCGAGCGCAACCGCCTGCACCTCGCCAAGCTCCTGAAGTCCGGCGGCAACCTGCTGCTGCTCGATGAGCCGACGAACGACCTCGACACCGACACGCTGCGCGCGCTCGAAGAGGCGCTGCTGAGCTTCGCGGGCTGCGCGGTGGTCATCTCGCACGATCGCTGGTTCCTCGACCGCATCGCCACGCACGTGCTGGCGTTCGAGGGCAACTCGCAGGTCACGTGGTTCGAGGGGAACTTCGAGGCCTACGAGGACCACCGGCGCGAGCTGCTCGGCGCCGAGGCCGACCGGCCGCACCGCATCAGTTACAAAAAGCTCGTGCGCAACTAGTTGCTCGTGCAACCACGCTGCTAGCGTGGTTGCGACATGGCGACCGTCGAGATCGAGCACTTCACCGACCCGAACTGCCCGTTCGCATACTCGGCCGAGCCGATCCGGCGGCGACTGAGCTGGGTCTACGGCGACCAGCTCACGTGGCGGACGCGGATGGTCGTGCTCAGCGAATCCGGCGCGGAGTACGAGGCGAAGGGCCTGACCCCCGAGATGGTCTCGGCGACCTACGAGCGCCTGAGCCATGACCCGGGCATGCCGTTCGACACGTCGGTGCGCTCGCACCTCCCCGCCACCCGGCCGGCGTGCGAGGTCGTGGTCGCCGCGCGGGAGCGTCTCGGCGAGGAGGCCGGCCAGCGCGCGCTTCGAGCGCTGCGCCTCGCGCAGATGGGTGGCGGCGTCATCGACGATCCGGCGCTCATCGACGCGGCGCTTGAGACGGCGGGTCTCACCCCCGCCGAGGTCCGGGGATGGGCCCGGGAGGACGACGTCCAGCGCGCCGTCGAGGCCGACAAGGATGCCGCCCGCCACCCGCTGCCGGCAGCCGCCGCGCTGGACCGCCGCCTGGCCGGCTGGGACGGGGGCCGGCGGTACACCTGCCCGACCTACGTGCTGCACCACGAACCCGGCGGAACCTCCGTGATTCCGGGCTTCAACCCCATCGAGGTCTACGAGGTCGTGTTCGCGAACTGCGGCTCGGGACTCACGCAGCGGGCCGCCCCCGAGACCCTGTCCGAGGTGCTCGCGTGGGCCGGCGAGCCGCTCGCCACGGCGGAGGTCGCAGCCGTCGCGCAGATCGACCGCGACGAGGCCCGCGAGCGCCTGACCGCGGAGGGCGCCCGACCGCAACCTTTCGGCTCGGACGTGTTCTGGACCCCGTAGTGCAGCGTGACGGATGTCACATCCGTTACGGTTACCAACATGTTTCTCCGGGGGGAGTACCCACACATGAAGCGCGTCTGCGCCCTCAGCATCGCCACCATCGCGATGGCCGCCATCGGAGCGGGGTCCGCGCACGCCGCGGTCAGCCTCAGCGCCTCCGTGAGCCCGACCAAGGCCGGGACGCCTGAGAACCCGCGTCCGGCGTCGGTGAACGTGTCCGCGAAGATCACGGGGGCGGACGTCGGTGCGGTCGACGGCTCATCGGCCACCCAGTCGATCGAGGCCAAGCTGCCGTACCCGCTGCTCTTCAACCCGGTCGCCTTCCCCGCGTGCGACGCCGCCCAGGTCCGCGCGCGCACGTGCCCGAGCGCCGGCAAGATCGGCACCGGCAAGGTCGTCGGGCAGGCCGCCGGCGGCATCGTCCAGCAGCTCAAGCTCACCGCCTTCAACGGCAAGGGCTACCGCCTGCTGCTCCTCGTCGAGGGCTCGTCGCCGCTGCGCATCGACTCGGTCCTGCAGGGCACGATCCGCAGTGGCGAGGGCCAGTACGGCATGTCGCTGCTCAACGAGGTGCCGGACAACCTCCAGCAGCCGGTCCCCGGCGTCTTCACGACCGTCACCGAGTTCCAGCTGAAGGTCGACGCCAAGCGCAAGATCAAGGGCAAGACGGTGTCCTACATCGCGACCGCGGGCTGCAGCGGCGGCAAGTGGCCGTTCGAGGCGACCGTGACCTACCGCGGCGGCAAGACCGAGTCCGGCCGGGCCTCGGCCCGCTGCTCGAACTAGGACGAGCTCAGACTCCGAGCTCACGCAGTGCGTCGGCGACGCCCCGGGCGTCGCCGACCACCGCATCGGCGCCGACGAGCTCGTCGGCCTCATGCGGGCCCGTGGTGATCCCGATGCAGTGCACGCCGTCGGCCCGCGCGCACAGCACGTCCAGCGGGGTGTCCCCGATCACGACCGTGCGGTCGCGTGGGAACGGGGCCGCACCGTCAGCGGCGGCCCGTTCCCGGGCGACCGCCGGGAGCTGCGTGCGGTCCTCGTCGTCGGAGCCGAACCCGCCCTGCCCGGCGGGGAAGAACTCCCCGAGGCCCGCGCGCGACAGCTTCAGGCGCGCGATGGGCTCGAGGTTGCCGGTCACCAGCGCGAGGCCGACGTCGCCGCGACCGTGCAGCTCGGTGAGCAGC
The DNA here is from genome assembly GCA_016463765.1 of Solirubrobacteraceae bacterium. GTDB lineage: Bacteria > Actinomycetota > Thermoleophilia > Solirubrobacterales > Solirubrobacteraceae > Svornostia. Next base: position 2,903 of record JAEMQS010000129.1, read on the forward strand.
TCGCGCATGCCGGGCGCGACCGTCGCGGACAGGTCGTCGGGACAGAGCCGGGCGTAGGCCTCACACGCCGCGTCGCGGACGTCGTCGAGGTGCGCGTCGATCTGATCGGGCGGCACGCCGACATCGAGGAGCAGGTGCCGCGCGATCTCGAGATCTGTGCGGCCGGCGGTCGGCACCTCGCCGATGCGCGCCGGATCGACGTGGTGGACCTTCGCCAGCGCGTCGTGCAGCGCGTGTTTGTGCGCCTCGGCGGCGCGCAGCAGCAGCGTCCCGTCGATGTCGAACAGCAGCAGGTGACCGACTCCCATGGCGCCATCCTGCCACGCCTGCCCGTCCGGCGTTGAACCTCCGGCACGACCCGGCGCGAAGAACCTCTCGTCATGTCGCAGCTCGTACTCCCACCTCCTGCCGCCTTCGGTTCGGCGAGTCTGCCACGCTCCACGCGTGCTCCCGCCCGCAGATTCGTCCCGGTGACAGGCAAGACCCCGACCGACGCGTCCCGTGCTGCAGAGGCCGCCCATGAGGCGCGGCTGCTGCAGCAGGTCGCCGCCGGCGACCGTGGCGCGCCGCTCGAGGAGCTCTACGACCGCTACGAGCGCCGGATCTGGGCCGTCGGCCTGCGGCGCCTGCGTGACCGTGGCGCAGCCGAGGATCTCGTCCAGGAGAGCTTCGTCCGGCTGTGGCGCGCCGCGCCGCGCTTCGACCCCGATCGCGGCACCGTCGGCGCGCTGCTCATGACGATCGCCTACCGCGCAGCCTCCGATCTCGGCCGCAAGCGCGCCGGGGAGACGACGGTCGTCTCCCTCGACGTCGATGTCGCAGACGGTCCCGCCGAGCCCCACGGCGGAACCGAGGAGGAGGACCAGCTGCTCGTGCGCGACGAGCTGCAGACCGCACTCGCGACCCTCTCCGAGGAGCAGCGGGAGATCCTGCGGCTGCACTTCCAGGAGGACCTCACCCAGGCCGAGATCGCGTCGCGCCTGGACCTACCCCTCGGGACGGTCAAGTCCCGTGTCTTCTACGGCCTGCGCCACCTGCGGGCTGCACTCTCGGAGCACCGTGATGGCTGAGCACGATCAAGACGATCTCCACCTCGACCCCGAGCTGCAGGCCCTGCTCGGCGAGCTCGACTACGAGGACAGCGGCCCCCCGGCCGGGCTGCGCACCCGCACGCTTGACGCGGTCCGCGCCCAGCCCGTGCCCGGCCAGGCGACCGAGCGGCGGCGGGCCGCCGCCCGCGAGCGGCGGCGTCTCGGCCGCCCCGCGATCCTGGGCGGCGCCGTCGGCATCGCCGCCGCCGTCGCGATCGCGCTCGTCGTCATCCTCGGCAGCGGCGGGCCCGGCGCCCCGGACCGCACGCTCACCCTTGCGGGCGCCGACGGGTCGGTGACCGTGGAGATCCGAGGCGATGAGGCCACGCTCAGCGGCGACGGCGCGGAGCTGCCGGCCGGCACCGAGTACGAGCTGTGGACGATCACCGGCGAGCCCGACGACCCGACCCTGACCTCGGCGGGCACGTTCCGCCCGGGCGACGACGGGACCGTCGACGCCGAGCTGACGCTGCCCGAGGGCACCCCGGACGACGCCCCGCTCGCGGTCACCCGCGAGGACGACGACGACCCGGCGCCCAACCTGCCGCCGGCGCTCGCCGCGCAGGCCTAGCCCCGGACGAAGGACGTGTCCGGGCCGAGGGTCTGCGCGTACGCGGCGATGAGCTTCGCGCACGTCGCGATGTCCTCGAGCTGGACCATCTCGACCGGCGAGTGCATGTAGCGCAGCGGGATCGAGACGACGCCGGTCGCGACGCCCGCCCGTGAGAGGTGGACCGCGTCGGCGTCGGTGCCGGTTGCGCGGGCGGTGGCCGCCAGCGTGTGCGCGAGCCCTTCGCGCTCGGCCGTCTCGATGAGCCCGCCGGTCACCGCCGGGTGCAGCGTGCTGCCCCGCTCGATGACCGCGCCCGAGCCGAACTCGTGCTCGCCGAGCTCCTTGACGTCGACGCCGGGCGCGTCGGTGGCGTGGGTCACGTCGACGACGATCGCCAGGTCCGGGTCCAGGCGGAACGCCGACGTCCGCGCGCCCGCGAACGTGATCTCCTCCTGCACGGCGCCGACGGCGATGACGTCGCCCGGCGCGCCGCCCGCCTCGGCGACGAGCCGCGCGGCCTCCAGCGCGATGAACGCGCCGAGCCGGTTGTCCATCGCCCGCGAGACGACGCGCTCTCCGAGCAGTTCCTGTGGCTCGCCCGCGATGACCGCGACGTCGCCGATGCGGACCTTGGCCTTCGCCTCGTCGCCGTCCGCCGCGCCGATGTCGATGTGCAGGTCCTTGAGCTCGGCGACCTTCTTGCGGTCGTCGGGCTTGAGCAGGTGGATGGGCTTCTTGCCGATGACGCCCGGCAGGACGCCGTCGGCGGTCGTGACCTCGACCCGCTGGCCGACGAGGATCTGCGGATCCCACCCGCCGACGCCTGCGAAGTACAGGAAGCCCTTGTCGTCGATGTGCGTGACGATCAGGCCGATCTCGTCGATGTGGCCGACGATGATCAGCCGCGGCGCGCCCTCGGCCGTGCCCGGCACGCGGGCGGTCGCGCTGCCCATGACGTCGATGGCGACGTCGTCGGTGAACGCGCGCGCCGCGTCGGCGAACGCCGCGGCCGGCGCGGTCTCGTAGCCGGACGGTCCGGCGGCGGTCAGCAGGGTGCGGAGCGTGGCGGGCAGCGACATGGCCAGGACCCTAGTGAACCGGCGTATTCGCCCGCGCAAACGGGTAGTCAGTATCGGACAGACATGCGCACACCCCTTGCTCCCGAGAGTCCCCAGCAACAGGGGCTCTGGGTCCACCTGCTCGTCGCGTCGCGCCTGTTCGGCGCGGCCGTGGCGGTCGTGCTGCTCAGTGCGCACCGGGTCACCGACCACGACGAGGAGCTCATCCTCGCCGCCGTGGGCTGGACGACGTTCTCGTGCGTCGCGGTCCTGCGATGGCCCGAGCTGCATCGCCGCGCCAGCGCGTGGGTCGTCGACACCGTCGTCGTCATCGGCCTCATCCTCGCCTCCGAGGACTGGCGCAGCCCGTTCTACATTTACGGCCTGACGACCCTGATCCTCCCGGTCACCGAGCTGCGCGCCCGCCCCGCGGTGATCTGGGGGACGACGTGGATGCTCGCCTACTTCGGGGTCGCGGTCCTCACCGCGCTGCCCGCCGAGCGGACGCTGCGCGAGACCGCACGGCTCGAGACGCTGGCCACGCACCTGCTGCTGCCGCTCGTCATCACGCTCGCCCTCGGCTACGCCGCCGCCGTCCTGCGCCGGCTGTACGAGGAACGTGAGCAGCGCGAGCAGCTGGCCATCGACGCAGAGCGCCAGCGGATCGCGTGGGAGCTCCACGACTCCGCCAAGCAGCGCCTGCATGCCGCGAGCCTGGTGCTCAGCACGCTGGACCCGGCGCCGTCCCAGGTCGTCCACGCGCGCCGGGAGCTCGAGGCCGCCGTCGCGGACATGCAGTCCGCGATCGACGAGCTGCGCACGCCGCTGGACGGCCGCCCGCTCGACGAGGCGCTGCGCGAGCGCGCCGGTGAGCTCGCGGTCATCG
>JAEMQS010000051.1 GCA_016463765.1 Solirubrobacteraceae bacterium
CCTCTCAGCCTCCGATGAGGACCGGACACTCTCATTCCTCAGTCTCGATAACCCCAGCTATCGAAACCGTTCAGCAAGACCGTGGGCAGGACAGCTAGCGACCCGCGATCTCCACGTAGTCGCGCGTGCGGTCGCCCGTGTAGATCTGCCGCGGACGCGCGATCTTCTGCTCGCCGTCCTGCGTCATCTCCAGCCACTGGGCGATCCAGCCGCTCGTTCGCGGGATGGCGAACATCACCGGGAACATCTGGACCGGCAGGCCGAGGGCCTCGTAGATGAGCCCCGAGTAGAAGTCGACGTTCGGGTAGAGCTTGCGGCTGACGAAGTAGTCGTCCTCCAGCGCGATCTTCTCGAGCTCCAGCGCGATGTCGAGCAGCGGGTTGCGGCCCGTGACCTCGAAGACGTCCTCGGCCGCCGACTTGATGATCTTCGCCCGCGGGTCGTAGTTCTTGTAGACCCGGTGGCCGAAGCCCATGAGCCGCTCGTTGCCGGCCTTCACGCCCTCGATGAAGCCCGGGATGTTGTCCACGGACTCGATGCGGCGCAACATCCGCAGCACCGCCTCGTTGGCGCCGCCGTGCAGCGGGCCGTAGAGCGCGGCGATGCCCGCGGCGACCGCGGAGTACGGGTCGACCTGCGACGAGCCGACCGACCGGACCGCCGACGTCGAGCAGTTCTGCTCGTGGTCGGCGTGCAGGATGAAGAGGATGTCGAGCGCGCGGCTGAGCCGAGGATCGGGCTCGTACTTCAGCTCGGTCATCTTGTACATCATCGACAGGAAGTTGTCGGGGTACGCGAGGTCGTTGTCCGGATACACGTACGGGCGGCCCTGGATGTGCCGGTACGCGAACGCGGCGAGCGTCGGCATCTTGGAGATCAGGCGGATCGTCTGGATCTCGCGGCTCGCGGGATCGTCGATCTCCATGGCATCCGGGTAGAACGTCGACAGCGCGCCGACGGACCCGAGGAGCATGCCCATCGGGTGCGCGTCGTGACGGAAGCCGCCGACGAACTCCTTGACGTTCTCGTGCACGAACGTGTGGAGGGTGATCTCGTTGACCCACCAGTCCAGGCGCTCCTGGGTGGGCAGCTCGCCGTAGACGAGGAGGTACGCGACCTCGAGGTAGGTGGACTTCTCCGCGAGCTGCTCGATGGGGTAGCCGCGGTATTCGAGAATGCCGACGTCACCGTCGATGTACGTGATCGACGATCGGCACGACGCCGTGTTCGTGTACGCCGGGTCGTACGTCATGAGGCCGAAGTCGTCGTCGCCCGTCTTGATCTGGCGGAGATCCATCGCCCGGACGGTCCCGTCGTTGATCGGGAGCTCGTACGACTGGCCCGTGCGGTTGTCCGTGACGGTGAGGGTCTCGCTGGCGCCGGCTACACCGCCGCCACCGTCCTGCTGCTCGGTCTGCGTCATCCGCGTCCTCGGTCGTGGAAGGAGGGGTACGACCAGAGTATGGCGATTCCGGAATGCCGACCCGGTCGCCTCGCGGTACGAGAATCCGCGCGCGCGTCAGGACGTGACGTACACGGCGGCGAACATCGCCGCCGCGGAGAGGACGGCGCCGATGCCCATGACCGCGTTCGACGCCGCACCGGTGCCGGGGAAGTCGGCCTTCATGAAGCCGAGAACCGAGACGAGCACCGCGAAGACGGCGAGCACGCCGCCGACGACGTAGAACAGCGTGTAGTTGTGTGACTCATGGGCCGCTTCGGTGGCGGCGAGCAGCGTGGTCAGACCCATGCGGTCGACCATACCTGCATCACCGGGTAGCATGCGACCGATGATGAACCGGATTGTGGTCCTAGCTGTCCTGGGATCACTGCTCACCCCGGCCGTGGTCATGGGGAAAACCGACCAGAGCAACTGGCCGAAGATCAACGGGTTGCTGTTGATGAACAAGAAGGACGGCGAGCGCCCGCTTGACGCCCGCTGGGGCCGTGACCCGCACGGCGGCCAGGACCGCTCGTACTCCTGGGACCAGATCGCGAAGGCGGTCTGCAAGGGCGGCGGCACGAGGTGCTACGAGCGCGACGGCAGCGTGCGCGGCAAGCCGCGGTGGATCGTCCCGGAGCGCCACCGCCACAACAAGCTGCTCGGCGGCCACGGCTCCGACACGATCTTCGCCGGGCGTACCGGCGACGTGATCTGGGGCGACTACAAGCCCGGCGGCCAGCCGACGGGCCAGTTCGACCGCCTGACCGGCGGCGCGGGCGACGACCACATCTACGCCAGCTGGGGCCAGAACGTCATCGAGGCCGGTGGTGGCAACGACTACATCAAGGCGTTCAAGGGCCGCGGCCGCGTAAACTGCGGGCCGGGCCGGGACGTGTTCAACGTCTCACGCCGCGCGAAGCCGAAGTACGAGATCAGCAACTGCGAGGTGATCTCGCACAAGACGATCGGCCGCTAGGCCGTCGTCGCGGGGCCGCCTTCGTAGCGGCTCTCGGTCGCCTCGACCTGGCCGTGGTAGTGGCTGCCGAGGTCGGGGTGGCCGTACGGACGCTCGGCCGCCTGGTCGAGCGTCATGAAGGAGAGCTGGGCGATCGGGAGGTTCGCCCACAGCTTGATGGGGATCCGCGTGAGGTTCGTGATCTCCAGGGTGAGCGTGCCCTTCCACCCGGGATCGACGAACCCGGCGGTCGCATGCACGATCAGGCCCAGCCGCCCGATGCTCGACTTGCCCTCGATGCGCGCGACGATGTCGTCGGGCAGTTCCACCCACTCCAGGGTGCGACCGAGGACGAATTCACCGGGGTGGATGAGGAAGGGCTCGTCGTCCTCGATGGAGACCTGCTCGGTGAGGTTGCGCGGCGGGTCCTTCAGGTCGATCGCCGACGCGCGGTGGTTGTGGAACACGCGGAAGCTGTGCCCGAGGCGCAGGTCCACCGACGCGGGCTGGACCATCGCGTCGTCCCACGGGTCGACCTTGATGGCGCCCTCGGCTGCGAGCCGGCGGATGGTGCCGTCTGAGAGGACCGACGAGGTCATGGCGGCGCAGTCTACGGCCGCAGGGGGCGCGACGGCGCGCGCACGCCTCGCGCGGGCCTCGCGCGCGGGGGACTCGGCGGGCTCGGTTCGCCGTGCGGCCCGCGGGGTCGCGGCCCGGGCCGCGGCGTGTTCGGCCGCGGCTCGTTCGGCTTCGGCGAGCCGCCGTCACCGCTGGGGCCGACCTCCGGCTCCGGGACGGCGCGCACCGCCCACCACACGATCCCCAGCAGGGCGAGCACCGGGAGCTTGAGGACGACCATCAGGAAGAAGAAGGTCCAGTCCACGTCGACCGAGGCTACTCCGGTCTGTGTCGTTTCTCCAGCGCTGTGCGGCGGAACCGTGGCAGGGGTGTGCCAACTCTGCGCAAACCGGGCGCCGCGGCGTGCGGCGGGTGGACCCTCGGCGTCATGGCTGACGAAACGCCGCGCAGGGCGGCACAACGTAAGAACGAACTCGATCCGCTGCAGTGGCTCGCGCGGCGGCACCGGTGGGTGCTCACCACCGAGGAGATGCACGAAGGCGGCCTGTCGCGCCACGTCATCGCGCGGCACGCACGCGACGGGACCCTGGTGCGCCAGCACCACGGCGTCTATCTGGTGGGCCGCACGAAGCCGACCCGCGCGGAGCGCGACCTGGCCGCGGTAAAGGCCTGCGGGAAGGGCGCGGTGCTGAGCCACCGCAGCGCCGCGGCGCGGTGGGGGATCCTGCGCCACCACACCGGGCCGGCCGAGGTCACGGCGCGCACCCAGCGCCGCCGCCGGCCCGGCTTGATCCCCCACCAGGCCGACCTCGACCCGCAGGACGTCACGATCAAGGACGGCATCCCGATCACGACCCTGGCTCGCACGCTGATCGACCTCGCGGGGTCCGTGGCCGGCGCGGTGCTCGAGGTGGCGATCCACGAGGCGCAGGTGCTCAAGCGCCTGCATGTCCCGACGATCGACCGCGCGGCAGCGCGCGCGGGGAGGCGCCGAGGGATGCGGGCCCTGCGCCGCCACCTCCAGCGCCACCGCCCGGTCCGAGGCGACCTCGATGGCACGCGCCTGGAACGCAAGTTCCTGCGCTTCCTGCGCGACTACGGCCTTCCGCCCGCCCAGCACGGGGCCGGCTTCGACCTCGAGGACGGCGAGAAGGCCACGCTCGACGTGTTCTGGCCCAAGGCCCGGGTCGGGGTGGAACTCGACGGCGGCGTCCACCAGAGCGCTCGGCACTTCCGCGCCGATCGCCGCAAGAGCCGGAGGATCGAGGCGCTGCACGCGGTCACGGTGGTTCGGGTCACCGACGAGGACGTCGACGTGCGCCCCGCCGAACTGGCCCGCGACATCCTGGCACTGCTGGCCCGCGAGGCCGCAGCGGTTTAGGGTGCATCGCATGCGCGCCCTCCTGCTCAGCTTCGTGGTCCTCTTCGTCCCGGCGGCTGCGGCCCAGGCCGCGACGGTCACGTACGACAGCGGCACGGGGCTGCGGTTCACGGCGGCGCCAGGCGAGACGAATGGCGTCACCTCGCAGTTGGACCTTGGCGGCGCGGAGGTCAGGTACGTCGTGCGTGACGTCCTGCCGCTCACCCCCGGCGCGGGCTGCGTGCAGGGCGCCGCGCCGACCGAGGTTCGCTGCCTCACGGCCTTCGCGCAGGGCGGGAACATGGTCATCACCGCCGACCTGGGTGACGGCGACGACAGCTGGAACGGCACCGGCTTCCAGGCGGAGACGGCGGACCAGTTCATCACCGCGGGTCCGGGCAACGACACGGTGGAGACGCTCAATCGCTTCGATTTCGTCGACCTCGGGCCGGGCAACGATGTCGCGCAGACGCGTGGCGGGGACGACCGCGTCGTGGGCGGCGACGGCGACGACCGGGTCGTCGGCGGCAGCGGCAACGACCGCTTCGAGGGCGGCGCCGGCACGGACACGCTGGACTACACGAGCGGGGTCGGCCGGCTGCTCCTGGCCCGCATGGACGGCAGCGCCCCCACGGAGAAGGACAACGGCAACGACACCATCTCCAGCTTCGAGACGCTGTTCGGCACGCCCGGGTTCGACACGATCATCGGGACGACGGGGATCGACCGCATCGAGGGTCGCGCCGGGGGCGACCGGATCTACGGCGACCCGGCCGCGTTCGCCGCGAACTCCGAGCTGCGCGTCGCTCCGCCGCTCGCCAACGCCGCCGCGATCTGCTGCTTCACGACGGTGCCTCCGTCCCAGCCCAGCAAGAACACGTCGCCGGGCGGCACGCCGACCTCGGGCCTCGCGCTGGTGCGCACCGTGCCCGCCGTCCCGCGCCAGCTGCAGATCACCGTCCGGATCGGCGACACCCTGATCGGCGGCCAGAGCCGCGACCTCATCTTCGGCTCGGTCCGCGACGACGACATCAACGGTGAGGCCGGAACCGACCTCGTCCGCGGCGGCGACGGCGCCGACAAGATCTTCGCGCGCGAGGGGGAAGAGGACGACATCCGCTGCGGCAACGGGGTCGACAGCATCACCGTCGACCTCCGTGACAAGTACCTCGACACCGATCGCCCGGTCGGGTCCCAGAACGACTGCGAGCAGGTCGACGAGGGCGCGCTGAAGGAAGGCCGTCACGTCGTGTTCGGGCCGACCCGCCCGTCCTTCCGCCGCGGCGTGCTCACGCTCACGGCGTCCTGCCCGAAGGCCGTCGGGTCGATCGGGTGCCGCGGCACGCTGCGGGCGTCGGCGGGTCGGAAGACCGGCGCGCGGATGGCCTACCGGGTCGCGGCGGGAGCGCGGCGCACCGTGAAGCTCCGCGTGCCGAGCGGCGGCCAGACGTTCCAGCTCACGTCGGTCGAGCGCGGGCGCTTCGGCGAGAAGACGACGATCCGGACGCTGCGGCGCTAGAGCCCGAGGCTCGCGCCGCCCACACTGCTGGTGCACTTGGCGGCGCGCAGGAAGAGCTCGCCGCGGTTGCGCTTGCGCGTGGCCGAGGACAGCGCCTTGGCCTTGCGCAGCGCGCAGGCCGTGCGCTTCAGCGACGCTCCGCGGGGCTTGAGTGTCGACTTGTACGAGACACCCAGCGCACGCTGCAGGGCGCCCGAGAGGTTGAGGCTGCCGGTGGCAACGGGCAGGCCGCGGCGCGCGGTCGAGAGCAGCGCCTCGCGCCAGCCGGCCGGGCCGAGGTCGGGGCGGGCGGCGGCGAGCAGGACGAGGCCCCCCGCGACGTGCGGGGTCGCCATCGAGGTGCCGGTGCGGCGCTCGTAGCCGCCGCCGGTGGCGGTCGAGACGATGTCCTGGCCGGGCGCCGCGATCTCGACGTGGCCGGCCCCGTAGTTGGAGACCGGCGAGAGGCCGCCGCCGGGCGCGGTCGCCGAGACGGCGAGCATCAGCGGGGCCTGGAACGCGGCGGGGTACACCGGCGCCTCGTCCACGCTTCGGCCGTCGTTGCCCGCCGCGCCGACGACGAGCACGCCGCTGTCGCTGGCCAGCTGCACGGCCTCCTCGAACGCGCGGCTGTAGCCGGGGCCCGAGACGGAGAGGTTGATGATCTTCGCGCCGTTGGCCACCGCGTAGCGGATGCCCAGGGCCAGGGTGGACGCGGAACCGATCGCGCTCGCGTCGAGCACCTTGATCGGCATGATCTTCACGTTCCACGCGACGCCCGCGACACCGATGCCGTTGCCGCCCTTCGCGCCGAGGATGCCGGCGACGTGAGTGCCGTGGCCGTTGTCGTCACCCGCGTTGGGCGAGTTCGCGACGAAGTTCCAGCCGGAGGTGTCGTCGACGAAGCCGTTGGCGTCGTCGTCGATGCCGTTGCCGGGAATCTCACTGGGGTTCGTCCAGATGTTCTGGGCGAGGTCGGGATGCGAGGCGTCGACGCCCGAGTCGATGACCGCGACTGTGACGTCGCCGCCGACCGTCTGATCCCACGCCGGGCCGGCGCCCATGACGGTGTCGTCAGCCAGCGACCACTGCTCGGTGAAGAGGGGGTCGGTGGGCGCGGCAGCGGCCGCGTACCGGTGGTTGGGCTCGGCGAAACGGACCCCGGAGCGCCGGGTGGTCCGCTGGGCGAACCCGGTGACACCGCTCACGGCGGTGCGGTGCTCGACGGTGATGCGGCCGTCGTCGTGCTGCACGAGGACGCCATCCGTGCGCGCGGCCGATGCCGCGGGGGCCGTCATGCCGACGGCGATCAAGATGGCTGCGGCGCCCATGGCGCCGCGCTGCAACAACGACAACTGGCCCTCCCTGGCCGACCTGCCTGTGACGCCGCGATCCGTGCGGTGTCCGTGGGAGGGCTATCGACGCTTTGGCGCGCCGCTTACGGCGGGAGGGCCGTGTCTGGACCGTTGTCCGATTGGCTGAAACTGAGAGCGATTCAGCGGGCCTGGACGGATGTCACCTAGCCGCGCAATGCGACCGGCGTGTCGCTGAACTGCGTGATCCGCTGGAGATGCCCGACGCGCTCGGCGATCTCGTCACCCGTGAGCCGGGCCACGCGCTCGGTGCCGAACTCCTGCACGTTGAACGACGCGACGGCCGTGCCGTACGCCGCGGCGCGCGCGTAGAGGTCCAGCGTCTGCTCCTCGCCGGCGTGCTGGGCGAGGAAGCCGACGAAGCCGCCGGCGAAGGAGTCGCCCGCGCCCGTGGGGTCGATGACCTGCTCCATCGGGTAGGCGGGAAGCCAGAACGTGCCCTCGCGCATGATGACGCCGACGCCGTACTTGCCCTGCTTGGCCAGGACGGCCTTCGGGCCGAGGTCCAGGATGTGGTTCGCCGCGGAGATGATCGGGGTCTTGCCCGAGTACATCTCCACCTCCTCGTCGTTGAGGATGACCACGTCGACGTTGCGCATGACCTCGGTCAGCGGCTCGTGCGCGATGTTGATCCACAGGTCCATGGAGTCCATCGCGACGAACTTCGCACCCGTGCACTGCTCGCGCACGGCGAGCTGGAGGTCGGGGACGATGTTCGCGAGGAACAGCGTCTCGGCGTCCTTGGAGGCCTGGGAGAGCTTCGGCTCGAACGTCTCGAAGACGTTGAGGTCGGTGACGAGCGTCTCGCGCTGGTTGAGGTTCTCGCTGTAGACGCCCTTCCAGAAGAAGGTCTTGCCGCCGGCGACATGCTCGATGTCGTCGGTGATGACGCCGCGGTCGTGCAGGACCTTGTACTCGGCGTCACCGAAGTCGTCGCCGACGGGGCCGACGACGCGGACCTCGTCGAAGAACGACGCGGCGAGCGCGAAGTGCACGGCGGCGCCGCCGAGCATCTTCTCCCGCTCGCCGAACGGGGTCTGTACTGCGTCGTATGCGATGGATCCAACAACGGTGACGGCCATATGGCGGAACGCTAGTACGTTGGCCGCATGCGTGCGGTCCAGATCACCGAGTTCGGCGGACCCGAGGTCCTCCAGCTCGTCGACATCCCCATTCCTCAGCCGGCCGAGGGCGAGGTCCTCATCAAGGTGAGCCGCGCCGGGCTGAACTTCGCCGACACCCATCAGCGCCACAACCAGTACGTCGAGGCGCGCGACCTGCCGCTCGTCCCGGGCGTCGAGGTGGCGGGCGTCCGCGAGGACACTGGCGAGCGCGTCGTCGCGCTGTGCGGCACGGGCGGCTACGCGGAGTTCGCCACGGCACCCGCACCGCTCACGGTCCCCATCCCCGACGGGGTCACCGACGAGCAGGCGCTCGCCGCGATCATGCAGGGGCTCACCGCCTGGCACCTGCACATGACGTTCGGCCGGGTGGCCCCAGGAGAGTCGGTGCTGGTCGGCAGCGCCGCAGGTGGCGTCGGGTCGCTCGCCGTGCAGCTCGGCGGCGCCCTGGGCGCGAAGGTCATCGCGACCGCGTCGAGCCCGGAGAAGCGGCAGCTCGCCCTCGACCTCGGCGCGCACGCGGCTATCGACAGCGCCCCGGAGGACCTGACCGAGCGCATCCTCGCCGCGAACGACGGCGCGCCCGTCGACGTCGTGTTCGAGCTCGCGGGCGGCGAGGTCTTCGAACAGTCCTACAACGCGCTCGCGCCGCTCGGCCGCCTCGTCGTCTACGGCATCGCGTCGCGCGAGCAGAACGAGGTCCGCACCGGCAAGCTCATGCGGACGAACCGGCAGGTCGTGGGCTTCTGGATTCAGCCGCTGCTCGAGCGCCCGGAGCTGGTCGGTCCCCCGCTCCAGGACCTGTTCGACCGCATCGCGCGCGGCCAACTGCGCGTCGTCGTCGGCCCGACCTACCCGCTCTCGCGGGCCGCCGACGCTCAGAGGGCGCTGGCGGAGCGGCGGACGTCGGGGAAGCTGTTGCTCGACCCGACGGCCTGAACCTCGGCGGTCCCGGGCAGCGGCTCGACGTTGTTGCCGAGCACGCGGTCGACCTCCTCGCGCAGGCGCTGCTGGAAGGTCGGCACGGAGAATTCCTCGGCCCGGGCGCGGATGACCGTCGGGTCAAACGCCTCCCAGTCGACCTCGCGCATCGCCTCGGCGAATGCGTCGACGTTGTGCGGTTCGGCGAAGACGCCGGTCTGCCCCTCGACGAGGATCTCCAGCGCGCCGCCGGCACCAGCGGCGAGCACCGGTCGCCCGGCGGCGTGCGCCTCGGCGGCGACGATGCCGAACTCCTCGATGGCGGGCATGACGAAGGCCCGGGCCCGCTCGTAGACGCGAGCGAGCTCCTCGTCCGAGACGCGGCCCAGGAACTCGGCGTTCGGGTAGTCCCGGCGCAGCCAGTACTCGTCCGGGCCCGTGCCGACCACCTTGATCGGCACGCCGGCCTTCTCCGCCGCGCCGAGCGCGACGTACACGTTCTTGTGCCGGACGAGCTCGCAGACGACGAGGAAGTAGTCGTCATGGTCGGTCGACGGCGTGAAGCGGTCGACGGCGACGGGCGGATGGATGACCGACGAGTCGCGGTCGTAGAAGTCGGCGATCCGCTGACGTGTCAGCTCGGAGTTCGCGATGTAGTGCGTGACCCGCCTCGACGCCTCGTAGTCCCAGTGCCGGACCCGGTCGAGCAGGCGCTCGCCGAGCGGCAGGCTCCAGTCCGGCAGCTCGTCGATCGCGCGCTGGCGCTCGTGCCAGACGTAGCGGAACGGCGAGTGGCAGTAGCAGATGTGCGACGCGTCGCCGGGAGCCCGCAGTCCGTGCGCGAAGGCGCTGGAGCTGGAGATCACGACCTCGGCGTCGGGGATGTGCAGCTTCTCGACGGCCCGCGGATAGAACGGCATGAGCCGCCGGAATCCGTGCTGGCGGACACCCAGTCGCTGCAGGTACGACGTATGGACCTCATGACCGGCGAACCGGCCGCGAGTGGCTTCTTGGTCATAGAGGAGCGTCGAAATCGGTGCGTCCGGCCAGCAGTCGGCCATCGCATCGAAGACGCGTTCAGCGCCACGCAGAACCAACAAGTAGTCGTGCGCCAGCGCGACCCCCCTGGTCGCCCCGTCCCTCATCCCGAATGGACCGTAGCGGAACCTCATGCCGTTCGCCACCCATTTGGGGGGATCAACCGGGGCGGGCTGTGCGCTCATACACATCCCACACGCGCGCAGCAGCCAATTCGGGCGTAAATCGCGCGATCGCGGAGGCCCGCGCGCGCGCACCCAGCGCCGCCCGGCCGGCGGGGTCGACGAGCAGCTTCTCCAGGGCTTCGGACCATGCCGCAGGCGCCTGCGGTGGCGCGAGCACCCCGTCCTCGCCGTGCGTGACGATCTCCTTGGGCCCGCCGATGTCGGTGGCGATGACCGGAAGTCCCATCGCCATGCCCTCCACGACGATGCGCCCGAACGCCTCCTTCCACGACGGGACGAGCAGAACATCCAGGGCACGCAGGATCCCGGGCACGTCCTTGCGCTCACCGAGGAAGCGGACCATGTCCTGGGCGCCCAGCTGCGCCGGCAGCGCGCGGAGGCGGTCGAGGTAGGCCTCGTTGTCGAGCCGCGCGGACTTGAACTTCGCCGAGCCCACGACCAGCAGACGCAGATTCGGGTGGCGCTCGCGCAGTCTGGCGACCGCGAGGATCGCCTCCTCCTGCCCCTTCCAGGGCGTGATCTGCGCGATCACGGCGACGGCGAGATCGTCTGCGCCGAGCCCGAGCGCGGCGCGGGCGGCGGTCCGGTCGTACCGGTCCGGGTCGAAGCGCCGGAGGTCGATCGGGTTGTGGATGACGTGCAGCGGCGTGCGGGCGGGGTGCGCCGGGAACTCGTCGGCGACGAGCTGCGAGATGCAGATGAGCGCCGAGGCGCGGACTCGCGTGTACTGGAGGATGGCGGCGGCGACGCGCCCCTCAGGCGTCCAGTCGCGCACGTGGACGATCGTGGGCTTCGCGCCGGCACCGGCGAACATCGTGGCGATGAGCCCGGCCCGCGTGGTGTTCGCGTGGACGAGATCGAAGCCGCCGCGCCTGGCGATCCGGGCGACCCGCGCGCCGTCCGCCGCGATTCCGGCGATGGCCCTCGGGGTGCCGACCGGGTCGAGCGCGAGCGTCACGTCCGTCCCGTTGATGGTGTGCACCCGCAGCCCGCGGTCGCGTGCCGCGTCGGCGAAGTCTCCCTCCGGGCATGCCATCTCGGCTTGGACGCGGCCGCGCAGCCCGCCGATCAGCGTAAGCAACGAGTGCTCTGCACCGCTCATCTGAGCGGTCTGATTGACGTACAGCACGCGCATCCCCCGCCCGGCAGCGTACGCGTCAACCACCTAGAGTGGTGGCCCGATGACGAGCTTCGCCGACCTCCGCCTCTCCGAGCCCGTCCTGCGGGCGCTGCAGGACGTCGGCTACGAGAAGCCCTCCCCGATCCAGGAGCAGGCGATCCCGCCGCTCATGGAGGGGCGCGACATGATCGGCCAGGCGCAGACGGGCTCGGGCAAGACCGCCGCGTTCGGGCTGCCGCTCATCGAGAACGTGGACCCGGAGGTCAACGAGGTCCAGGCGCTCGTCCTGACCCCGACCCGCGAGCTGTGCATCCAGGTCACGCAGGCCATCCGCTCCTACGGCGTGCACAAGGGCGTGGACGTCGTCGCCGTCTTCGGCGGCGCGCCGATCCGCACGCAGCAGGCGCAGCTGCGCGCCGGCGGCCACATCGTCGTCGGCACCGTCGGCCGCGTGAAGGACCTCATCAGCCGCAACTCGCTCGTGCTGCACGACTGCCGCTACGTCGTGCTCGACGAGGCCGACGAGATGCTCGACCTCGGCTTCCTCGAGGACGTCGAGAAGATCCTGTCGCTGACGCCCAACGGCCGGCAGACCGCGCTCTTCTCCGCGACGATGCCGCCGCCGATCGCCAAGCTCGCCGACCGGTACCTGTACGACCCGGCGATGGTGAAGGTCAAGGCGCAGACGCTCACCGTCGACTCGGTCGAGCAGTTCCAGCTCGAGGTCAAGGCGCAGGACAAGGCCGAGAAGCTCGTCGAGGTGCTGCGCGAGGAACGGCCCGACCAGGCCATCGTCTTCGTCCGCACCAAGGTGCGCTGCGACCAGCTCAACCGCAAGCTGCGCGACGGCGGGATGAACGTCAAGGCGCTGCACGGCGACATGAGCCAGGGCGCGCGCGACGGCGTCATGCTCGGCTTCAAGGGCGGCCGCGTCCCGGTGCTCGTGGCGACCGACGTCGCCGCGCGCGGCATCGACATCTCCACCGTCACGCACGTCATCAACTTCGACGTCCCCACGTCTCCGGACGTCTACGTCCACCGCATCGGGCGCACCGGTCGCGTCGGCCGGTCGGGCCGCGCCGTCACGTTCGTCGAGCCGCGCCAGAAGCGCGAGCTCGAGGCGATCGAGGAGCACATCGGCACGAAGATCTCGCAGTGGGAGCCCGGCAAGCACGTCGCGCCCGCGAAGGTCGAGGAGCCGCCGCGCCGGCACAGCAAGCCGCAGATCACGCGCAACGGCGACGAGGAGTACCGCAAGCTCCTGCTGAGCGGCGGCAAGGCGGAGGGCCTCGAGGTCGCCGACGTCGTCCACGCGGTCGTCGAGCACGCCGGCCTCGATGGCGAGGCCGTGCGCGACGTGAAGGTCCTCACCCGCTTCTCGTTCCTGTCGGTCCCCGCGTCGGAGGTCGACCGCGTGGTCGCGGCGGTGGACGGCAAGGACGTCGGCGGGGTGAAGCTCCGGCTCGAGCCCGCCGGGCGGTAGCCGCCGGGTCGGCTGGCGCCCCGGGACTTGCCCGGAGCGCCGGCGGACTCAGCAGATGGCGATGGCGTGGAGTCGGGTCACGGAACTGCCGTCCGGGGCCGAAACCAGTGTCGCGCCGGGCGCTTTCGCGAGAACGCCCGCGGACCGTGTCAGCATGCCGTCAACGCGGTTCGTCGGGTCGGGATTTCCCGTTGGGTCGGGATTCACGAGCGGGCGCAACGGGTCAGCGGGGAGCGTGAGATCGCTGACGAGGTACCCGCCCCCGTCACCGAATCCCGGCCATGAGCCGCGGACTTGACTGGTTTGGCCGGGGTCGCCGATGATCGAGACGCGCATCGAGATGCTCGTCGGTACGTACCACGCGTTGAGGTACTTGATGCAGGAGCGCGTGGATGTGGTCGAGACCGTCACCGCTTGACGATTGCTGGCGATGTCGAGCTTCGACGAGCCCCCGAACTCGTAGATGAACTGGGCCATCCGCGCGCTCGCACCGACAGCGTCCGTGACGTCGTAGTTGGTGTGTTGATTGACGTCGCCAGCGCCTTGGCACGCCACGTCGGCGGCGTGGCAGTACGTCGTGACGTTCCACTCAGGCTTGAATTGCGGAACCGGTCCGAGGGCTGTCAGGACCTGCTGCGGGCCGCTGCCCCACACGCCGTTGTATCCGCCGCTCTGGATGGAGTTCATCAGTCCCCGGGTGTTCCCGGCCGTCCCGCCGACGTACTTGACGTTCGGCTCGTTCTCGTGCCAGCGGACGTCACCGAAGAGGAACGCCGCGGTCTTCGCGGTCCGCGTGCGAACGCGCTCGGCCAGAGCGGAGTCGGCCATAGCGCGGCGAAGAATCTCGGCTCCTTGGCTGTACCCCATCACGACGAGCGTCGCGTTCGGGCAGTTGTCGAGAATCCGATTGAGGTCCCACACGGCAGCGGCGGTTCCCTGGAGCATGCTCGACTTGTACTCCTCGAGGAGCCCTGCCACGTATGCCCCCGTGTTCGACGCAGGGTCCTGAAAGACGGTGAGGTCGACGCCGATCGCGCGGTATCCGAGCTGGGGGTCGGCGCGGCGGCTCGCCGGGTCCTCGACCCCTCGGTACTCCTGCCGGTTCTGCGCGTCGCGCGGAATGGTGCGCGGGCCGCGGTTGGTGACGAGCTTGAGACCCGGGACCCGGGTGCTGTCAAACCACGAGGAGACCGGCTCGGCGGGAAGTGGCGTCAGTACCGCCCCGTACGTGTAGAGCTGCTTGAGCGCGCGATAGATCGGGAGCATCTGCGTGCCGACGCCCTCGAAGTAGTTGTTGACCCCCGGGTTCTCGTCGGAGCCACGGACGAGGTACGCCACGACCTTCGTGCCCTGGCACTCCGCAGTGGTGAGTGGGAGTACCGCTTCGTTGGGCTCAACCCCCGTCTCGACGGCGGACGCTGCCGTCGGCGCGATCGCGCAAACGGCGAAAGCAGAGATGGTCAGCAGGTAGTTGCGCCAGGGGCGTCTGTCGCGGGCGAGTCTGGTTCCGAGCATGATCTCTCCACTCAACGGCGTGTCCGCGCCGCTCGTGAGAGGCGCTCAAGGGTCGAACCGGAAACTACCGCCTGGCGCTAGCGCGACGCAAAACAAAAGACGATCGTTGAGCGATCAATCCGGACCACGCGGCGGCGAGAAGCTCGAGATCGCGTTCACGCCGGTTCCTCGGGGATGCATGCAGCGGCGAATCCGGCTATCGCCTCCTGCCCCGGTGGTCCTGTCTCCGTCGCGAGGTGGCCGAGCCGGGGGGCACACTCGGGTAGCCTGAACACCGTGAAGACGCTGCTGCGCAGATCCGAGCGCCCGGCCTCCACGGAGGAGCCCGCCGCGGAGCCCGCGGCCAACGGGAACCCGCCGGTCGAACCGTCCCCGCCGGAGGTCACGCCGAGCGCCGAGGCGCCCGCCGCCACCTGCCAGTCCTGCGGCGCCGCCATGGCCGCCGATCAGGACTGGTGCCTGGAGTGCGGCACCGCCGCGCCCGGCCGGCTGGGCGAGCGTCCCGGCTGGCGCCTGGGCGCGATGGTCCTGGTGCTCACGCTGCTGCTCGTCGGTGGCGCGTCGGTCGCGGGCTACGCGGCCGTCACCGGTGACGCCGAGCGGGAGACCGCCGCGCAGAACCCCGCGCCCGGCACGCCCGTGCCGTCGCAGGTCCCGCAGCCGCCTGCGCCCGAGCGGCCGACCAGTGAGCCGCCGGAGCCTGAGCCCGTCGAGTCCGTCGAGCCCGCGCCGTCGGCTGACGTCCAGCCCGACGTGAGCACGCCTGACACTTCGGTCCCCGACAACACGGTGATCGACCCCGTCACCCCGCTGCCCGACACCTCCACGGACACCACCACCGATGACACCGTCGGCGGCACCAACGCCGAGGAGTTCACCGCGTTCGACGTCAAGGCCGACGAGCTCGAGGTCTTCGATCCGTACGAGCGCGCCGGTGCGGAGTTCGGCGACCCCGAGGACGCGCTGAACACGACGGACCCCTTCTTCGACGTCACCGTCCCCGCTGACGGCGAGGCGATCGGCGCCGGCCTGAAGATCGACCTCGGCGCGGTGCGCACGGTCCGCGAGATCACGTTCCGCACCACGACGCCCGGCATGGGCCTGCAGGTCTACGGCGTGAAGTCCGGGGACCCGTCGGGCCTGAAGGCCGGCTGGCGCCTGGTCAGCGAGCCTGACCTGCCGTCGGGCGAGCGCGACGTGACGATCACGCTCGACGCCGGGGGCGAAGAGCTCCGGCGGATCGTGCTGTGGTTCACGACGGCCGCCAACGCCGAGGATCCGCGCGCGTCGGTCGGTCGCCTCAAGGTCCTGGGGTAGGAACCACGTAGGGACAGCGGCAACGCGCCTTTCCCCGGCCCCTGCCCGTAGGTACACTCCGCCGCAATGAGGGACTGGGGGATGGGGTGAAGGTAGACGCTCGGCGGGGGCCGCAGCTGGCCAAGCAGCTCTTCAAGAAGTACTTGTCGCCGTGGCTGTGGGTGCGCGACCGTGACAGGTGGATGGCGTGGTCCGTGCCGCCGCCCGACCGCGACGCCGGGCCGACCGTCGACATCCTGCGCATCGGCACGTGCGAGGACCGCGCGATGCCGAACAACCACCAGGTGGGCGCGCCCCTCGGGTTTCCCCGGTTCATGCTCGAGGACCTGGCGGCCCAGGGCATCGAGGCCGGGTACCAGAACATGTGGGTCTGGCTGTTCGAGGAGCTGCCGCAGACCGAGAAGGAGCTGCTCAAGCGCCGGCGCAAGAACCGCGGCGCCCCGGACTTCGTCTTCATGCAGATCGGGCCGATCTACGCGGGCCGGCACTACCTCGGCGGTCACGTGCGCGTCATCGGCCTGCGCGAGAACCTGGGCAAGCGCATCGGCAAGCTCATCTTCCCGATCTGGCGGGTGATCGCGAAGTCCCAGCGGATCGCCGCGTTCAAGACGATCGACTACGCCGGTTCGGAAGCACTCGACACCTTCCTGGAGGTCGCGCTCAAGGCGTGGCCCGAGACGGTCTTCGCGCTGTACGAGCCGACGTCCCCGATCCTCGAGGGGCCGTTGAACCGGCGCAAGCTCGACGCCGTCACCGCGGAGCTGCACGCCGCGGCCGCGCGCCACGGCGACCGGGTGCACGTCATGCCCCGGCCCGATCTCGGGCTGGACTGGCGCCTGCGCATCTCCAACAGCCTGAACACCAACGAGGCGGGCGCGCGGATCGTCGGCCGCCACTTCGCGGACTACATCCTCGAGCAGGGCCTCGTGCGCCAGCCGCAGCGTGCCGCAGATTCCGGCACGTCCGAGCAGGTCACCTCCGCGGTCTGACCAGGATGGCCGGCACGCAGGATCCCCAGCAGGACGGGTGCGCGCTCGTGACGGGGGCCGGACGCGGGATCGGTGCCGCGTGCGCACGCGGCCTGGCGGCCGATGGCTGGCGCGTCGTCGTGCACTACAACAGCAACGCGGCCGGAGCCGAGGAGGTCGCCTCGCAGATCCGCGCGGCGGGCGGTGAGGCCATCACGGCGGGCGGCGACCTGACGCAGCAGGACGCGGTGGTCCGTGTCTTCGAGACCGCCGAGGAGGCCTTCGGGTCGGTGCTCGTCCTGGTCAACAATGCCGGCACGACCGCGCTGCGGACCCTGGGCGCCATGAAGGACGAGCACTGGGAACCCGTGCTCGACGTCAACCTCACCGCGCCGTTTCGCACGATCCGCCGCGCCGTGCCGCGGATGCTGCGGGCCCGGTGGGGGCGGATCGTCAACATCGGCTCCCTGTCCTCCGAGATGCCCGTGGCCGGCCAGTCGAGCTACACCGCGTCGAAGGGCGGGCTCGAAGCGCTCGGCCGCGCCGTCACCGCAGAAGTGGCACGTCGCGGCGTCACCGTGAACACCGTCATGCCTGGACTCGTCGAGGCGGACTACCACCCCGAGCAGTTCCAGCAGATCATCGCGGCCGCCCCGAACATCGTGCCGGCCAAACGGGCGGGGACGCCCGAGGACGTCGCCGCGTGCGTGCGGTTCCTGGCATCGGCGGGGGCCGCCTACGTCAACGGCATCGTGCTGACCGTCGACGGGGGACTGAGCGCCTCGCCCATCCCGATTGCGATGCTGTCCGCCGTAACGTCTGAATCCTGACCCGCAGAAGGAGCACCGTGGCCCACACGAAGGCTGAGATCAAGGCGAAGATCTACGACGCGCTGGAGAACTTCGGCGCCGACCCGGACGCCATCACCGAGGAGGCGACGCTCGAGGAGATCGACATCGACTCCCTCGACCTCGTCGAGCTCGCGCAGATCCTCGACGAGGAGATGGGGATCCAGATCGAGCAGGGCGATCTCGGCGAGATCCGCACCGTCGGCGACGCGCTCGAGGGTGTGTACGCGAAGGCGGGCGCTACGGAGTGAGCCATGCCTGACGTCACGCATGTCGTCCTCTTCCCCGGCCAGGGGAGCGAGATCAGCGAGATGGGCGCGCGGGTGGACGAGTACGTGCCCGAGCTCGGCGCGCTCGCCCGCGAGACCGTCGCCCCTGACCTGTTCGAGCGGCGGGACACGCTGGGGCTGTTCCAGCCCGCGCTGTTCTGCGCGACCATGGCCGGCTGGGAGCGGATCAAGCGCCTCGAGGCCGCGGGCAAGCTCGACCTCGGCGATCCCTCCAAGCGTGCGTTCTGCGGGCATTCGCTCGGCGAGTTCGGGGCGATGGCCGCGTCGGGTGCGCTGTCGATGGAGGACGCGCTGGCACTCGTGAAGGTCCGCGGGGAGCTGCTCGAGGAGGTCCGCCAGGTCGACGCGAAGGGCGCGATGATGGCGATGATCGGCCCGGGCGTGCAGGACTTCGTCGAGAGCGCCGCGGACCAGGGCGTGATGATGGCCAACGACAACTCGCCCGTGCAGGTCGTCGTCGCCGGCAGTCAGGAGGCGATGGACTGGTGCTACACGGCGGGCAAGGAGGCCGGGTTCCGCGTGGTCAAGCTGCCGATGAACGGTGGCGCGGGCCACACGCCGCGGATGGCCTCCAGCGTGCCGCCGTTTCGCGAGGCGCTGTCGAAGGTGACGTTCCACGAGCCCACGAGCCAGATCTGGTCCGCCGCGGACGCCGCGCCGTTCACCGATCCGCCCGAGCAGCTCGCGACGGCCGTCATGCGCAACGTGCGCTGGCGTGAGCTCGTGCTCAACCTGCATGCGGCGGGTGCGTGGAAGTTCGTCGAGTCCGGGCCGGGCCACGTGCTGGCCGGGCTGGTGCGCAAGACGCTGGGGACCGACGGGATCGAGGCCCACGCCATCCATGACCTCGAGGACGAGGCCGCGGCGGCGTAGTGTCGCTACCGCAGGTGCGCGCCCGCGGCGCGCGCGTGCTTCAGCGTCTCTGCGATCTGCTGCTTCGCGCTCGCGGGGTCGATCGGGGCGGGCTCGCGGCCGGCCTGGAAGTCGCCGAAGCGCTCGATCGCCTTCTCGAGGGCGTGCTCGAGGAGCGGGATGACGGTCTCCGGCGCGTGGTGGCGCAGCACGTGCTGCTGGCCCTGCGCGGCGATCTGACGCGTCGAGGCCGGGTCCTCGGCGAACGTCCGCAGCGCGATGGCCAGGCGGCTGGGCGTGTCGGCGATGAGGCCCTCCATCCCCGGGTGGACGTCGATACCCTCGAACGCCTGCGGGGTGCCCACGACCGGCAGGCCCGCCGCCATCAGCGCGAGGGTGGCCGCGCCGTCGCCGCCTGCGCGCCAGAGCGGGCGGATGGCGATGGTGCAGCGCGCGGCCAGCTCTTCGAGTCCGCCGTCTGGATGGACCGCTTCGGCGGACGGGAGCGCGCCGGCGGCCGCGAGTTCGGCGGGCCGTGCGGCGTCGGCGAGCAGCAGGCGCGCGGTGCCGTCGCCGACCAGCGGCCACAGCTCGCCGGCGAGCCGGGCCAGGCCCTCGCGCTCGCCGGGGTCCCGTGTGTCGCCGTACCAGCCGACCGTGAAGGTGTCCGCGGGCGGGGCGTCAGCAGCGGCGAACGGCGGGCGCGCGACCGGGGTCGGCACGATGATCGGGCGCCGGTAGTACAGACGATCCATGCGCGCACGCGTCTGCGCGGACGGCGCGATCGCGCCGAACCCGCGGGCCAGGACCCGTCGCTCCCACGAGCGGTGCGGCTGGATCGACCAACGGGCGGCACTGGTCCGAGCCCAGTCGCCGTCGTCGGTGACACCGCGGATGTGGACGTGGTCCATGACCGTCGGCACCTGACCGGACACGGCGGAGGCGGCACCGTGGCCCGCGTCGTCGAAGCTGATGACCACGTCCACGCTCGGTGCGAACGCGCGGGCCGACCGCGCCAGCGGGGTGGCGTACTCGGCGGCAAGACGGACGGGCAGGGCCCAGCGCAGGGCCTCGGTGCCGGCCGGGATGCGAGCCGCGCCTGCCGCAGGGGTGACCGTGCCGCCGATGGCGGTGGCCGCGGTGTCGGCCAGCACACGGCGGTCGCCATCGAGCGGCTCGCCGACGACGAGCTGCACCTCGTGCCCCGCGTCCGCGAGCAGGCGCAGGAGCGCGAGTGCGCGGGGCGGACCCGACGGCGTGGTCGCGTCCGGCAGCGTGCCGATAAGTCCGAGGACCCTCATCCCGCGCGGGATCATACGCCGATGCGCCAAGGGGCGGGGTGCGCAAAAGGCGCTGCGTCCGTACAGTTCCCGGGCCGATGACGGAACGCGAGCCGGAGGGGAACGAGGCGCCGGACGCGCCTGCTGGCGGCAATGCCGAGCTGACGGACAAGGCCGTCAAGGGCATGGCGGCCATGGGCGCGCGTGCGGTCGTCGTGCGCGTGCTCGGTCTGGCCGGCAATCTCGTGATCGCGCCGCTGCTCGGCCCCGCCGGCTACGGCGTCATCGCCATCGGCATGATCTTCATGGTCGTCGGGCGGTTCATCGCCGACGGCGGCCTGAACGCCGCGTTCCTGGGACGCGAGGAGCCGCCCAGCCATCGCGAGCTGCGGGCCATCGCCGGCTTCCAGATCATGATCACCGGCGCGATCAGCGCGGCGGTCTTCGGCATCGTGCCGTTCTTCGGCGACGACGGTCTGGCGATCGCGCTCATGGCGTCGTCGCTGCTGCTGACCGTTCCGCGCGTGCCGACCGCGATCGTCTGCGAGCGCGACCTGCAGTACGGCCTCATCATCCGCGCGGACATCGCCGAAGCGATCTTCTACAACGTGCTGGCGATCGGCCTCGTGATCGCCGGGCTCGGGCCGCTGGGCGTCGGCATCGCGACCGCGCTGAAGGCACTCGTCGGCACGTCGATCCTCGTCTTCGGCGGGCCGGTCGGCTTCGTCCGCCCGTCGCTGCGCCTCAGCCCGCTGCGCTCGACGATCCGCTTCGGCATCTTCTTCCAGCTCTCCTGGGTCCTCACGCTCGTCCGCGACGAGGGCCTCGGCATCCTCATCGCGATCATCGGAGGCACCGCGGCGCTGGGTGCGTGGTCGCTCGCCCGGCGGCTGCTCATCGTGCTGACGACGGTGTTCGAGACCGCGTGGCGCGTGGCGCTGCCGGGGATGGCGCGCCTGACCGAGGCCGGCGAGAGCACCAAGAAGATCATGGAGCAGGGCCTCGCATTCGCCGCGGTGGGCACCGGCATCCCGGTCGTGGCGCTGATCTCGACCGTGCCCGCGCTCGTGCCCGCGCTGTTCGGCGACCAGTGGGGCGACACCGTCAACGTCGTGCCGTGGATGGCCGGCGGCATGATGCTCGGCGTTCCCGTGGGAACCGTGCTCGTCACCCTCCTGTGGGTGCAGGACGCCGCTGACAAGGTGCTCTACATCGGGATCCCGTCGGTGATCCTGTCGCTCGGCGTCGGCGCGGCGCTGCTGCCGTCGTTGGGCGTCGAGGGCGCGGGCATCGGCTACTTCGTCGGCCAGGCGACCTTCTTCGTGGTCTGCTTCGTGAGCTCGCGTGACCTGTTCACGAAGCGCGCGATCTGGGGCGGACTGGCGCCGACCATCGCGGCGGCGATCGCGTCGTTCATCGGCTACGAGATCGCCGCGCGCACCGCGAACGACTGGGTGGCCATCAGCGCGTCGCTGGGCGCCGGCCTCGGGCTGTACTTCGTGCTCATGGTGGTGCTGGACTTCCCGAGCCTGCGGCGGCTCGGGCGCTTCGCCGGACGCGGCGTCGGGGCGACGGCGTGACGGCGGTGCACTACGTCGTCCGCACGTTCCCGCGGCTGTCGGAGTCCTTCGTGCAGCGCGAGGTCGCCGAGCATGTCCGCCGCGGCGTGCCGCTGACGGTGTGGAACCTGATCCCGGCCGAGGCCGACGAGGAGGTCACCCTCGCGCCGGAGGTCCGCGCGACGATCCGCGACGTGCCAGGCCTGCGCACGCTGCTGGGTGCCGCCGTCCGAGAGGCGTTCGCCCGCCCGCTGCGGTTCGCGCGCGCGGCCGGATGGTGCGCGGCGTGGGCGGTGCGCGAGCGCGACCCGCGCCACCTCGCGGCGGTGCCCTACGCGGCGTATCTCGCCCGCCGGGTGCCCGCCGACGCGCACGTCCATGCGCACTTCGTCAACACGCCGACGACCGTCGCGCTCGCGCTCGGGATCCTCGGCGGTCAGCGCGTGTCGTTCACCGGCCACGCCCGGGATCTGTTCGCCGTGACGTCGCCGGCGTTCCTGGCCGACAAGGTCGCGCGCGGGGCGTTCCTCGCCGTCGGCACCGAGTACTCGGTCTCGCGGGTGCGCCCGATGGTTGCGCCGGCCGACGCGGGGAAGGTCGTCGTCGTGCGCAACGGGCTCGGCGCGCCGCCCGCGGTGACGCGGGAGCCCGAGGACGGGCTGGTGGTCGTCGTCGCACGGCTCGTGCCGAAGAAGGGCCTGCCGACGCTGCTGCGCGCCATCGGGTTGCTGCGGGCGCGCGGGGTCGCGGCCCGGCTGGAGGTCGTCGGCGGCGGACCGCTGGAGGACGACCTGCGGGCGCTGGCCGACGAGCTGGACCTGGGCGATGCGGTCGCGCTGCTCGGTCCGCAGGCCCGCACCGGCGTCGACGCCGCGCTCGGACGCGCGCAGGTCTTCGCGCTGCCGTGCCGCCGGGAGGACGACGGCGACGAGGACAACCTGCCCGTCGCGATCCTCGAAGCCATGCAGCTGGGCATCCCGGTCGTGACGACGCCCATCGCGGGGATCCCCGAGGCGGTCATCGACGAGCGGTCCGGGCTCCTCGTCCCGCCCGACGATCCCGACGCGCTGGCGGACGCGATCGAGCGGGTCCTGGGCGACGCCGCGCTGCGCGACCGCCTCGCGGCCGGCGCGCGGGAGGTCATCGCCGAGCGATTTGACGTCGAGCGCAACGTCGCCGAGCTCGGCGCGCGCATGCGCCGGGGCTGACGGGCGTGGTCGTCGGCATCGACGGCCGGGCGTTGCAGAGCGCGCGTGGCGTGTGGCGCTACCTCGCGCCGACACTCGGGGCGTTGGCCGCCGCGCTGCCCGACGACGAGCTGCGCATCCTCGCCCCCGGTACGGCGCCGCTGACCGGGGTGCCCGTCGCCGCGAACGTCACGCTCGTGCGCCCGCCCGGGGCGTCACGCCGCTTCTACGCCCGCTCGGCGCTGCTGCGCCGTCCGCGGATCGACCGTTGCCTGGGCGACCCCGACGTCTTCTGGCTGCCCGCCAACCACCCGTGCGCGATCAGCGCCGACGTCCCGCTGGTGCTGACGATCCACGACCTCAGCTTCGACCGCCGCCCACAGGACTTCACGCGGTCCGAGCGGCTGAACCACCGCATCACGAACGCCCGGGCGCAGGCGCGGCGCGCGGATCGCATCCTCGTGACGACCGCCGCGGTGCGGGACGAGGTGGTCGCGGCCTACGGCGTCGACGCCGGCCGGATCGACATCGTCGCGCCGGGCATCAGCCGCCCCGGCCAGCCGGAGACCGCCGCGGCGATCGCGGCCGCCCGCGCCCGCCACGGCCTGCCGGAGCGCTACGTCCTGCAGGTCGGCGCGCTCGAGCCGCGCAAGCAGCCCGACGTCCTCGCGCGCGCGGCCACCCGCGCGGGCATCGCCGCGGTCTTCGCCGGCGCGGGGCGCCTCGCGCCGGACCTGGCCGGGCCGGGCATCCACATCCTCGGCCACGTCTCCGACGAGGACCTCGACCTGCTCTACGCCGGCGCGCTCCTGCTCGCCTACCCGAGCCTGCTCGAGGGCTACGGCTTCCCGCCCCAGGAGGCCGCGCTGCGCGGCACCGCGTCGGTCGTGAGCGACCTGCCGGTGCTGCGCGAGGTCCTCGGCGACGGCGCGCGGTTCGTCCCGCCCGGCGACGAGGACGCGCTGACGGCTGCGCTCTCCGACCTGGCCGGGAACGCCGTCGCGCGCGACGAGCTCGTGACGAACGCCCAAGCGCGCGTCGCCCCGCGGACGTGGACGGCCGCGGGCGAGGGCGTCGCCGCCACGATCCGTCGTGCCGCGCAAGCCCGGGCCTGATTGAATGCCCGCGTGATCAAGAAGGAGAAGCCGGACTTCCGCAGCGACCCGGTCGGGCACCTGCGCTACCAGGCGGGGGCCGTCAAGGCGTACGCCAGCGGTCCGGCGGACCGCCGGAAGAAGATGCGCAGCGAGGCCAAGCTCGACGTCGCGCAGCGGCTGTCGCCGATCATCGCGGTCGACGACGGGGACATCCGCTACCTCGTCGACACGTCGGACCGCGGCCCGATCACGGTCGGTCTCGTGGGCGAGGGGACGTGGGACGAGCCGCTCATGCGCAAGACCTCCGACCTCCTGGCCAGGCTGCTGGACCGCCCCGATCCGCTGAAGGGCAAGGTGTTCCTCGATGTCGGCGGCAACATCGGCACGGCGACGCTCTGCGCGCTCAAGCGGTTCGACGCCGGTCGCGCTGTCGCGTTCGAGCCCGAGCCGCGCAACTACCGCTTCCTGAAGCTCAACCTCATCGCCAACGACCTCGAGGACCGCGCGCTGCCCGTCCAGGCCGCGATCTCCGACCAGCCGGGCGAGCTCGTCCTGGAGATCGCCCCGGAGAACGTCGGCGACCACCGGATCCGCACCGGCGACGAGGCGACGAGCGGTGACCTCGGCGAGGGCAACCGCGAGACGGTCACGGTCAACGCGCTGACCCTCGACGACGCGATCGAGCGCGCACAGGTCGCGCCGGAGGACGTCGGCCTCGTGTGGATCGACGTGCAGGGCCACGAACCGCAGGTGCTGGCGGGCGCGAGCGGCGTGCTGGGATCCGGCGCGCCCGTGCTGCTCGAGTACTGGCCCTACGGGCTGGGTCGCGCCGGCGGGCTCGACACGATGCACGAGCAGCTGCGCACGCAGTTCACCGAGGCGTGGGAGGTCGGCGAGGAGCGCGACGCCGGTCCGCCGACGCCCGTGGACCTTGACGCGCTCGACGCGTTCGCCGCTCGCTTCCCGCATCCGTACGACTCCACGAACCTCCTGCTGCTGAAGCGCTGACGGGCGTCCAGGCCCGCATCGGCGACCCTGCATACTTCGAAGGGATGCCCCGCTCCCGCCGCGGACTGCTTCTGGCCGTTGTCGCCTGCGCGCTTGCGTTCGGCGGCTGCGGCGGCCTGACCGCGGAGTTCACCGTTCCCGGCCAGCCGGTCGGCGACCAGGCGCCGCCGTTCATCCCCGGCATGGAGCCGGTGACGCGCAACGAGCGGCTGCTCATCCCGAAGAGCATCGAGATGGGTCGCGTCGGTGAGGGCGCGAACGCGGTGTTCGTCATGCGCCGGGTCGACGCGCCGCCCGACCAGCCGCTGCTCATCTGGATCCACGGCTACGGCACCGCGAGCGTCGGCAGCCAGGAGCAGTGGCTCCGGCATATGACGCGTCGCGCCACCGTGGTGTTCCCGGTGTACACGCAGTTCCCGTTCCCGGTCGGCCCGCGGTTCGGGCAGATCGCGTGGCCGATCGTCGCGCGGGCGCTGCGCCGCACGCTGCCCAAGCTCCAGTACGACCCGCAGAAGGTCATCGTCGGCGGCTACTCCCTGGGCGGCGCGCTGGCCAACGACTACGCCTTCAACTGGCGCGCCGAAGGGCTCCCGCTGCCGTACGGGCTGTTCTCGCTGTTCTCCGGGCGTCGGCTCGAGCGCGGCGACATCTACCTGCCGCGGCAGAAGGGCACACTGTCGCCGAAGACCGACGTCGTCCAGATGGCGAGCGTCAACGACCTGCTCGCCGGCACCCGCGAGGCGAGCTTCATGATCTCCAAGACCCCGAAGAGCGCGCCCCGCCGGCTCATCATCGTCCGCAACTACGCCTACGGCGACCACTTCGCGCCGACCCGCACCGGGCGGGAGGAGCGCGAGCGGTTCTGGGAGCCGCTGGACGAGCTGATCGACCGGGTCAACCGGAGGGCCGACCGCGCCGCGTCGTGACGGCGGCCTCCAGGGCGTCGTCGTAGCGGCTGATGATGTGCTCCCACGTGTGCTCGCGCA
>JAEMQS010000130.1 GCA_016463765.1 Solirubrobacteraceae bacterium
CGGAAACCGTCGTCGGGTTGTTGAGACTCATATGCGGTTGTTCCTCTCTGCGGGCAGTCCCTTCGGTCGGACGGCCCTCTTCTTTGCTTCTATCTCTCTGTTCCGAACGGGGGCGAGTCTAGTGGAGGCGGCCGAGCCACTCGGCAGTCGGCACACCACCGTGCAGGACGCCGCCGACGATCAGCGTCGGCGTCTGTGCGACACCCGCCCGCAGGCCGTCCTGTACGTCGCGCGCGACGCGCTCGGCCGCCGGGTCCGCGCGCCGATCGGCGTCGAAGCGATCAACGTCCAGGCCCAGGTCGCCGGCCTTCGCCCACAGGTGCGGATCGTCGATCCGGCCCTGGTCGGCGTAGACGGCGTCGACGAACGGCCAGAACGCGTCCTGCGCCGCCGCCGCCTCGGCGGCCAGCGCCAGGGGCAGCGCCCGCGGGTGGCGTGTGCGCAGCGCGAAGTGGCGCAGGCAGACCCGGGCCGCCGAAGCGCGCAGCCGCTCGTGCGCCACCGCGCAGTGCGGACACGCGAGGTCGGCGTAGACCACGACGAGCGGGCCGTCCTGCGGACCGCGCACGTGGTCGTCCTCCCGCAGCGAGGGGGCCGCTGCGCTCGTGAGATCGCTCATCCGTCCCTCAGGCTACGCCGTACCCCAGGCGATGCGCATCCACGTCCTGCACCGCGAACAGCTCCTGCCCGGCACGCCCGAGGAGGTCTTCCCCTTCTTCGCCGACGCCGCGAACCTCGAGGCGATCACGCCGCCGCTGCTGCGCTTCAGCATCGTGACCCCGGGCGACATCGAGATGCGCGTCGGCACGCTGATCCAGTACCGGTTGAAGCTGCACGGCCTGCCGATCTCGTGGCTCACGTCGATCCAGCGGTGGGACCCGCCGTACGCGTTCGTCGACCAGCAGATCAAGGGCCCGTACGCGCTGTGGCACCACACCCACACGTTCGTCGACGACGGCGCGGGCGGCACGCGGATGACCGACACGGTGCGGTACGCGCTGCCCCTCAGCCCGCTGAGCGAGATCGCGATGCCGCTCGTCCGCCGGGACCTCGCGACGATCTTCGACTACCGCCGCGACGAGGTCGCCCGGCGCATCCTCGCGCCCGTCAGCGCCTGACCCACGTGACCGGGCGAGCCGGTCGCGCTGTCACCCTGGGTCGATGGCGACCCCGCCCACACCGGCTCCGTTTCGCGACCGTGTCCTCGCGGGCCTGCGCGCCGGCCTGCCGTTCGGCGTCGCCTCGTTCGTCCTGGCGATGTCGTTTCCCGTGGTCGCCTCCGAGGCGGGCTTCAGCGCCCTCGAAGCGATTGCTGCCAGCGCGCTGATCTTCGCGGGCTCGGCCCAGTTCACCGCGGTCGCCGTCCTGATCCAGGGCGGTGGCGCGGGTGCGGCCATCGTCGCGGCCACGCTCATGAACGCGCGGTACCTGCCCATGGGCATCGCGCTCGCGCCCTCGCTGATCGGCGGGCGCCTGCGGCGCGCGGTCGAGGGCCAGGCCGTCGTCGACGCCTCGTGGGCGATGGCGTCGCGCGGGGACGGCACGTTCGACCGGGGCATCCTGTTCGGCTCGACCCTGGCGCTGTACGTCGGCTGGGTCGGCGGAACGATCGCCGGGGCGGTGGCCGGCGATCTGCTCTCCGATCCCGAGGCGCTCGGGCTCGACGCGATCTACCCGGCCTTCTTCCTCGCCCTGCTCATCAACGAGGTCCGCAGCGGCCGCGCTCGGGCCGCCGCCGCGCTGGGCGCCGCGATCGCCCTGGCGCTGACCCCCGTCGCGCCTGCCGGTCTGCCGATCGTCCTGGCCAGCTTCGCGGCGCTCATCGCGCTCTGGCGCCGGGCCCCCGCCGAGGAGCGCGCCTCGTGAGCACGCCGGTCATCGTCATCGCCGCGCTGACCGCGACGACGCTCGCGATCAAGGCCATAGGGCCGATCACCGTCGGGGGTCGGGAGCTGCCCGGCTGGGCGCGCGACATCGTCCTGCTGCTCGGCCCGGCGCTGCTGGCGGCGCTGGTGGTCACCCAGACCTTCACGGCCGACGAACGGCTCACCGTCGGTCCGGAAGCTGCCGGTGTCGGCGTCTCGGGCGTGGTGATGTGGCGCACGCGATCCGTCGTGGCGACGGTCGTCACCGCGGCCGTCGTGACCGCGGGACTGCGCGCGCTGGGCTGAGCTACGCCGCGGTGGCCGCGAGGCCGTCGAACAGGAGGTTCGCGCCGGGCAGCTCACCCGGGTTGGCCGCGAGGTGCGACCACGACACGACCTGATCGGGACCGATGACCACGATGGCGCGGTTCGTCATCCCCGCCGGCTCGAAGAACGCGCCGAACGCCTTGGAGGCCGCGCCCTTGGGCTCGAAGTCGGAGAGCTGGGGAATCGTGACACCGAGCTTCTCGCGGAACGCCGTCTGGCTGTACGACGCATCCGTCGAGACGCCGTAGATGACGGCGCCCTGCTCGGTGATCTGCCCGAGAACCTCTTCGTAGATCTGCAGCTGGTCCGTGCAGACCGGGCTGAACGCGAAGGGATAGAAGACCAGGATGGTGGTCGTCCCCGCGAGATCCTCGCGGGTGAAATCCTCGCCGTCCTCACGCTTGAGCGTGAAGTCGGGAGCGGGCGTGCCGGGCTCGATGATGCTCATGCGAACGCTACGGACGACCGGGCAGAACCGCTTACTTGCGGAGTCCGAGTTCCTTGACGAGCGCGCGGTACCCCTCGAGGTCGCTGCTCTGCAGGTAGTTGAGCAGCCGGCGGCGCTGGCCGACGAGCATGAGCAGACCACGACGCGAGTGGTGGTCCTTCTTGTGCGAACGAAGATGCTCGGTGAGCTCGTTGATGCGCTCGGTGAGAAGGGCGACCTGGACCCGCGTGTTGCCGGTGTCCTGTTCGTTCTCGCCGAACTGCTTGATGATGTCGAGCTTGCGCTCCTGAGTCAGGGTCATGCGGCCGAGGAGAGTAGCAGGATTCTCCCCGGCCGCACCCGCATTCTGGGTCAGCGCTTGGGGAACGCCGCGACCACCTCGATCTCCACGAGCCACCCGGCGACGGGCAGCGAACCGACCTCGATGGTCGTCCGCGACGGCCGCGCCCGATTGACGAACAGCGGAGGGGCCGGCGCCGCGCTGCCGAAGGGCACGTTCAGCACCTCGCCCGTCGTCAGGTTCGTGTTCGCGTACCACTGGCGGTAGGCCCGGTTCCAGCCCGCGTAGTCCGCGACATCCGAGCCGGGCGGGTTGTCCAGGAAGACCCGCATCGAGATGACGTGCGCCGGGGTCATCTTCTGCGCGGCGAGGTTCTCCTCGATCCGCTTGAGGACATTCAGTGCCTGGGCCTCGGTGATCGTCACCCCGGGACCGAGCGCGCCGCCCGGCAACGTGGCCGTGTCGATGAACCGCTCGGGCGTCCCGCCCGGCGCCGACGTGTTCGCGCCTGAGGGCCCGGTGCCGCTGGAGTAGTACAACGGGACGGTCGCGCCCACGGCGACGCCGTTGGCGATGCTCGGGGTCGCCTGGCCGGCCGTGAGCGCGGGCCGCACCTGGTTGAGCTTCGGTGTGCTGCCCATGTCCCACCAGAACGAGGTGGCGGTACCGGCCAGCGCGCCGGTCCCCACCAGCACCGCGATGCTGGCAGCGACGATCGACGTCTTGCGCTTCGGGAGATGCATGTGTTGCTCCTCTCGGACGCCGCTACGGCGCGAGGACGCGGGTGTGCAGGGACTTGATGGCGTACCGGGCGGCTTCGATCGCGCCCGACTGCCAGGACGTGTAGTACGAGAGGTGGTCTCCGGCGAAATAGACCTGGCCGTCGCCCTTGAGGAGGGTCTCGTACTGCCCGTTGGTCCGCGACGGCCAGTTGACCCAGCCGCCCTCGGAGTACCGGGTCTTCTGCCAGGCCACCGAGAACGACGCCTCGATGTTCTGGCCGTAGTTCTCGCCGTGGATCTTCTTGCCCTGTTCGATGGCCCGCGAGAGGCGATCGGCCGGCGAGAGGTCTCCGTACGCCGTGGCGGCGGCGCCGAAGTTGTAGTAGCCGACCACCACACCGCGGCGGCCGAGGAACCCCGACGACGGGTACCAGATGGTGCCGAGATCCATGTTCGTGTTCGTGATCCCGCCCATGATGTTCTCGTCCTCCTCCCACCACCTGCGGCCGTACTGCAGGCCGAGCTTGCCCGTGGCGGCGATGGAGGGGTACGCGAGCGCCGCCATCGTCTCCGGCGAGAAGTTCGACGGGATCGACTTGAGGATCTGCGGCGGCACCGTGCAGACGCAGTAGTCCGCGGAGTACGAGCGCGGCACGCCGCTGCGCGACACGACCACCTCCACCCCGTCGGGTGTGTTCTTGATCTCCTGCAGCGGCGCGTTCAGGGTCAGCGACACGCGGGGCCACAGGCGCAGCAGCGCGCGCTCGAATCCCTTGACGATCTGGTCCATGCCGCCGACGGGCTGGAACATGAGCATCGCCTGGTCCCAGCCGAACTCGAACGAGAAGTTGTTGCCGAGCGCGCTCTGGAACAGATCGGTCAGCGACGGCGGCGGGCTCGACACGGTGCCGGGCCCGATCCCCGGCGTCTCGTCGTACCCGCGGCGAGACCCGCCGGTGTACGCGTACCCCTGGGCCTGGGTCCCGATCGCGCCGAAGTTGCGCAGGAACGCGATGATCCTCGCCTTGTCGTCGGCCGTCACGGTCTGGTCGAGCGCACCCTGGTCCAGGGCCTTGGCCAGCAGTTCGGAGATGTAGCCGTAGTAGTCGGCCTTGGCCGTCCGATGGCGGACCGGCTTGCTCGACAGCGCGCCGACGTTCTCGTTGAAGTAGTAGCCGTCCGCGTTCTGGTTGGTGAAGACCTCGAGCGGCACGCCGAGCTCGCGGCAGTAGTCCACGGTGATCATGTGCTGGGCCAGCCGGGCCGGCCCCATGTTCATGTACTCGCCATGCGTGAACCCCGCGCGCTGGGTCACGCCGTCGAGATCCGTCTCCGTGGTCCCCTGCCGCGCGGTCCAGTTGCGCCCGCCGGTGCGCTGGCGGGCCTCGAGCACCGTCACCTTGTACCCGGCCTGGGCGAGCTCGTACGCGGCCGTGAGCCCGGCGATCCCCGCCCCGATGACGATCACCGACTTGTTGCCACGCCCTTCGAGGAACTTCCCCGGCCGCGGCGGGAGCTTGTAGCCGAACCGTGCGATATCCGCGGCGGAGGCGTTCGCCGGCGAGGCCACCAGCCCCATGGCGTCCATCGTTCCGTACATCGCCCCGGCACCGCCAAGCGCGCCGACGCGCGCCAGGAACTGGCGTCGAGTCGGCTGAGATGCGTCGCTCAACACATCCTCCAGATCATCGAGTCATGAGTGGGTCAACGCGCTCGGCAGTACGCGTGCCCGCACTCTTCTCGGTCTCCGCCGCGGCGCGCACCGACGCGCCGCCGGAACCGCTTTCGACACGCTGTCGAACCCTGAGATGAACTATTGGACGTCCGTGAGACGCGCCGGATTCCGGGCGCGCGGGTGCGCCAGGTGGTCAGCCGGCGAGCAACCGGCGCGTCTCGGCGACGTCGCGGCCCATCTGCTCGATGAGCGCGTCGACGCTGTCAAAGCGCCGCTCGCCGCGGAGGCGATGATGGAAGGTGAGCTTGAGCTCGGAGTCGTAGAGATCGCCGTCGAAGTCGAGCAGATAGGCCTCGATGAGCTCGCCCCGGCCGGTCTCGAACATCGGGCGGACGCCGACGTTGACCGCCGCGAGGTGGCGACCCTGCGCGCCCTCCGCCACGCACGCGTACACCGCGTGGCCGGGCAGGACGTACGCATCGTCGGGCACGACGTTCGCGGTCGGATACCCGAGCTCGCGACCGCGCTTGTCGCCATGGACGACCGTGCCCTCCATGACGAACGGGTCGACGAGCAGCGAATTGGCGTAGTCCAGCGCCCCGCCGAGCAGCAGGCCACGGATATGGCTCGAGGAGACGATCTCCCCATCGGCCTCCAGCAGCTGGACCACGCGGGTCTCGAAGCGCCCGTCGGCCCCCAGCATCTCGGGATCGCCCTGCGCCCGGTGCCCGAAGCGGAAGTTCTCGCCGACCGACACGTGCGTCGCGCCGAGGGCCCCGACCAGGACATCGTCGATGAACGACTGCGCCGACCGGCTCGCGAAGTCCGCGTCGAACGGGATGACCACCATCTCCTGCACGCCCAGCGACCCGGCGAGCTCGGCCTTGCGCTCGATCGTCGTGATGAGCTTCGGCACCGCGGCGGGATGGACCACCGTCGTGGGGTGCGGATCGAAGGTCAGGACGGTGTCGGCGTCGCGGATGACCTCGCGGTGGCCGAGGTGGACGCCGTCGAACGTGCCGACCGCGACGCGGCGCGGGCGGGGCTCGACATCGGGGAGGCGGGTGACCTTCATGCGCGAAAGCCTACGACGGGCTT
>JAEMQS010000013.1 GCA_016463765.1 Solirubrobacteraceae bacterium
GCCACTACGGCCCGTTCATGATCCGCATGGCGTGGCACAGCGCCGGCACGTACCGGATCGGTGACGGCCGTGGCGGCGGCGGCGCGGGCCAGCAGCGCTTCGCCCCGCTGAACAGCTGGCCGGACAACGGCAACCTCGACAAGGCCCGCCGTCTGCTGTGGCCGGTCAAGAAGAAGTACGGCCAGAGCCTGTCGTGGGCGGACCTCATGATCCTCGCGGGCAACGTCGCCTTGGAGTCGATGGGCTTCAAGACGTTCGGCTTCGCCGGTGGGCGCGCCGACGTGTGGGAGCCCGACGAGGACGTCTACTGGGGCGCGGAGACGACGTGGCTCGGCGACCAGTACCGCTACGGCGGCTCCGAAGGTGTGCGTGACGCGATCAAGGACGCGCGCGCGCTCGAGGGGTCCCTCGGCGCCGTGCAGATGGGCCTCATCTACGTCAACCCGGAGGGCCCGGGCGCGAACCCCGACCCGCTCGCCGCGGCGCACGACATCCGCGAGACGTTCTCCCGCATGGCGATGAACGATGAGGAGACGGTCGCGCTGATCGCCGGCGGCCACACGTTCGGCAAGACCCACGGGGCGGCCGACCCCGAGCAGTACGTCGGCCCCGAGCCCGAGGCCGCCCCGCTCGAGGAGCAGGGCCTCGGCTGGAAGCAGACCTACGGCAACGGCAAGCTCGAGAACACGATCACGTCCGGCCTCGAGGTCACGTGGACGTCGTTCCCCACCCAGTGGACGAACGACTTCTTCGACAAGCTCTTCGGCCACGAGTGGGAGCTGGAGACGAGCCCCGCGGGCGCGCACCAGTGGGTGGCCAAGGACGCCGAGGCGACCGTCCCCGCCCCGAACGAGGGCGGCCCGATGCGCAAGCCGACGATGCTCACGACCGACCTGTCGCTGCGCTTCGACCCGATCTACGAGCCGATCTCGCGCCGCTTCCACGAGAACCCCGACGAGTTCGCCGACGCGTTCGCCCGGGCGTGGTTCAAGCTCACGCACCGCGACATGGGCCCGGTCTCGCGGTACCTCGGCCCCGAGGTCCCGGATGAGGAACTCATCTGGCAGGACCCGCTGCCCGCCCCGACCGCCGCGCCGCTCAGCGCGGAGGACGTCTCGGCGCTGAAGGCCGCCATCGCCGCCTCGGGCCTGACCGTCTCCCAGCTGGTCTCGACCGCGTGGGCGTCGGCCTCGTCGTTCCGCGGCAGCGACAAGCGCGGCGGCGCGAACGGCGCCCGCGTGCGCCTCGCCCCGCAGAAGGACTGGGAGGTCAACGACCCGGCCGAACTGGCGACCGCGCTGCAGGCGCTCGAGACCGTGCAGTCGGCGTTCAGCAAGGACGTGTCGCTGGCCGACGTCATCGTGCTGGCCGGCAACGTGGGCGTCGAGCAGGCCGCCAAGGCGGCGGGCGTCGACATCGAGGTCCCGTTCACCCCGGGCCGCGTCGACGCGACCCTGGAGCAGACGGACGTCGAGTCGTTCGAGGCGCTCGAGCCCGCGGCCGACGGGTTCCGCAACTGGATCCGCGCCGAGCACCCGCTCCCCGCCGAGTACCTGCTCATCGACCGGGCGAACCTGCTCACGCTCACCGCTCCGGAGATGACCGTCCTCGTCGGCGGCCTGCGGGTCCTGGGCGCGAACCAGGGGGGTTCGAAGGTCGGCGTCCTCACCGACCGGCCGGGCACGCTCACGAACGACTTCTTCGTGAACCTGCTCGACCTCGGCACCACCTGGGTGCCGACGTCCCCGTCGGCGGACGCGTTCGAGTCCAGCGACGGCAAGTGGACCGGCAGCCGCGTCGACCTCCTGTTCGGCTCGAACTCCGAGCTGCGCGCGCTGGCCGAGGTCTACGCCAGCGATGACGCGAAGGAGAAGTTCGTCGCGGACTTCGTCGCCGCGTGGACCAAGGTCATGGACGCGGATCGCTTCGACGTCGCCTGAGCATCGGGCTCCCGGGCCGGTCGCGCACGCGGCCGGCCCGGACGCCTCGGCCGCGGTCAGGCGCGCACCGCGATCGAGCGCACGTCAGCGGGCGGGATGGGGTGGTTGCCGCGGAAGACCTCAGACGGGTCGTACAGCGCCTTGACCAGACGCAGGCGGGCCCACGTGTCCTCGTCGAAGAACCCGCGCGCATCACCCTGCGCCTCGACGAAGTTCGGGTAGTCGCCGACCTTGAAGCGCTCGACGGCGCGGCTCACCGCATCCAGCTCGGCCTGGACGACCCGCGCCGACGGCTCGTCCTGCGGCACGCCGAGCGAGAACATGACGATCTCCCCCGGCAGTGACGCGCGCGCTCCCGCACCGGGTGCGCGACGTGCCAACGCCCCGCCCAGGTGGCGGAACTCCACCATGGTCAGCGTCGAGCCCGAGTCCGCACCGGCCGCCGCAACCAGCGCCTCGACACCCGGTGCGGGCAGGTCGTCGAGCAGCGCCGTCGCGCTGAGGTACGGCAGCGGGTCGGGCGGATCCATCGCCATGTCGCCGAGGACCTCGGGCGGGGCCATCGCGAACGTATCGACCGCGGGGCCGAGCGCTCGCACCGGCGCGAGCAGCTTGCGGCCGTCCTCCTCACCGCCCAGGAACGCGCCGAACACGATGGTGAACGCCTGACCGCGCACCTCGGCGGGGACGTCCGGGATGTCCGGGAACCGCATG
The DNA here is from genome assembly GCA_016463765.1 of Solirubrobacteraceae bacterium. Taxonomy (GTDB): domain Bacteria; phylum Actinomycetota; class Thermoleophilia; order Solirubrobacterales; family Solirubrobacteraceae; genus Svornostia. The sequence continues at coordinate 2,655 of JAEMQS010000013.1, forward strand.
AGCTTGATCCAGGTCATCATCTCGTCGGGGAGGTCCGGCAGCAGCGCGGTCCAGGCGCGGAGGACTGCACCGGCCTGCTCGAGACCGAAGAACAGCGTTCCGGCGTACAGCTGCGCGACGGGGTAGACGGCGAACTCGATCGCCGTCACCACGCCGAAGTTCCCGTTGCCGCCGCGCAGCGCCCAGAACAGCTCCGGCTCGTGGTCGGCGTCGACGCGGGCGAACCGCCCGTCGGCCGTGACGAGCTCGATCGCAGTGACGCTGTTGGCCTGCAGCCCGTACTTGCGCGCGAGCCAGCCCATCCCGCCACCCAGCGAGTACCCGGCGATCCCGACGTCGGGTGACGAGCCGTGCAGCGCCGCCAGGCCGTGCTCGGCCAGCAGCGGTGCCACGCGCTCCCATTTCACCCCCGCACCGACCCGCACGCGCTGCGCTGCAGGATCCACGGACACGTCCTGGAGCTCACGGACATCGACGAGCAGGGCGCCCTCGAGCGATCCGTACGGCTTGGCGTTGTGGCCCGTGGCCTGCGCCGCCACACGCAGGCCCTGCTCCCGCGCGTAGGCGACGGCGGCGATGACGTCATCGGCGTCGCGGGGAAGGGCGATGGCCTCCGGGCGCAGGTCGGCGGTCACGTTGAACGGCTGCCGGACGGCGTCCCAGTCGGAGTCCGCCGACGTGACGAGGCGGCCCTGCATCTGGGTCGCGAGATCGGTGTGGGGTGCGGTGGAAAGTATCGTCAGCTCCTTTTCGCTGAACGCGGTGTTTAGTGAACGGCGACACGGTACCATCGCTATACGGCATGTCAACCGAAACGCGAAGGTACGAACTGCGGGCCCGCGCCGAGCGCCAGCGCCAGACCCGCGACCGGATCGCGGCAGCGGCCGCCGAACTCCATGAGCAGCAGGGCGTGGGGCGCACGACGGTCGCGGAGATCGCGCGCCGCGCCGGGGTCACTCGCGTGACGGTCTACAGCCACTTCGCCGACCTCAGCGAGCTCATCCCCGCCTGCTCGGCGCACTACATGGCACAGCACCCGATGCCCGATCTCCAGGACGCACTCGCAGTCACCGACCCGCACGAGCGCCTGGAGATCGTGCTCGGCCGGCTCTACGGGTGGTACCGCGAGACCGAGCCGATGTTCGGCCGGCTGTTCGCCGAGCGCGCGCTCATCCCGGAGCTCGACGCGCACATGCGCCAGGGGATCGACCGACTGCAGCAGGACCTCGCCGAGGATCTGGCCGCGGCGTTCAGGCGACGGGGACGCGCGGCGACGGCACTGCGCGTGCTGATCCGCGTGGCGCTCGACTTCCCCACATGGAGGCGGCTCAGCGGCGAGGGGATGCCGGATGACGCGGCGGCGGCGCTCATGGCGGCCGCCGTGGCACCCCGGGCGCCCGTCAGTCGGCGCTGAACTCCGCCGCGCCGAGCAGCTCACCGAGCTGGTCGAGCTGCTGCTTGTAGCCCCACTTCATGCCGAAGGCGGCCATCTTGGCCTTGGGCCCGATGCTCGTGATCGCGACGTGCAGCCGGATGCTGGTGGTGCCGTCGCCCTCCGGCGACAGGGTGAGGTCGTTGACGTGGATGGTCGACCCCTCTTCCTCCCCCTCGGTCCATGACCGGGCGTCGTAGGCGAGCCGCGCGCGCTCCTCGATGACGCTGAACGTCCCGTCCATCGGCCACCGGGTGCCCTGGTACTTGCCCATCCCCTCACCGGCTTCGGTGACGACATAGATCCGGCCGCCCACCCGGAGATCCAGCTCGCACTCAGGCACCGACGTCTTCTCGGGTCCCCACCACTCACGCAGCCTCTCGGCCTGCGTCCAGGCGTCCCACACCGCGTCGACCGGGGCGGCGTAGGAGCGCTCGAAGTTGAGGTCCTTCCGCCTGGTCAGGAGCTTGGTGATCATCGGGCGGCCCGCCTGACGACGTCCGCGATCCTGGCCCCGGTCGGCTCGTCCAATCCGTTGATGAACCACGCCGACTCGATCATCTGATCGGACGCCCCGTCCTCTGGGGTGAGGTTCGCCTTCTCGGTGATCCCGAAGGACATGACGCCGTCGTCGACGCGGAAGAAGCAGATGACCGGACCGCTCTTGGTCTTGGCGTATCCCGGCATCCCGTACCAGAGGCGGGGCTTGAGCTCGGGGACGGTCGCCATGATGACCTCGTGCAGCCGCTTGGCGGTGTCCTGCATCGGCGCGAGCTCTGAGAGCTTCTCGAGCACCGCCGTCTCGTCGTCCACCTTCGTTCCTGCCATCGTCGCTCCTCTCGTGGTGACCGTGCTGAGGTATCTGCCCAGCGAGTCCAGGCGCACGTCCCACAGTCGTTCGAAGGAATCCACCCAGTCGCGGATGCGGTCGAACGGCTCTGGTTCGAGGTGGTAGATCCGCCGCCGCGCGACGGGCTCGGCGACGACCAGCCCGGCCTTGCCCAGCGCCGCCAGATGCTTGGACACCTGGGGCTGGCGGATGCTCAGGGCATCCGCGACCTCACCCACGGACCTCGGCCCCTCCCGGAGGAGGGAGACGATCTGCAGGCGGCTCGGTTCGCCCAGGGCGCTGAACGTCGTCGCTTCCATGCGCACAACCTAGATCCGGCACATATTCCTGTCAAGGAATATGTCAGTCGGCAGGCTTCTCGTCGAGAAGCGCGAGCAACTTGCGCATCGTCGCCCAGCTGCGGATCGTCATGCGCTCGTACTCGGGGGTGCCGACGATCTTCCCCATCCGACTCTTGGTCCGCTCCGCAGACAGCCGCTGGAAGTAGAGGACGCCGGTCCCGGGCCACGCCTCGTCGACGCCTTCGCGCAACTGGACCACGCCCATCGCCTGCCTGCTCGTGAGCGGCGCCTTGAGAAAGACCGCGTCGCTGTGGTGCTTGTCGGGCTCGGCGCCAAAGCGCTCCGGCGCCTTCGCGACGACGCTGCGGAACTGCTGCTCGGAACGGACCACCACGAGAACGGGGAACCCGAGCGCGCGTTCGAGCGTCGCCTCGACGTGGTCCTCGATCTCGGCGGCGGGCCGGTCGCTCTCGACGATGACGTTGCCTGACTGGATGTACGTGCGCACGCGGTCGTAACCGGCGTGCTCCAGCATCGCGCGCAGGTCCGCCATCGGGACCTTCCTCTTGCCGCCGACGTTGATCCCGCGCAGGAGCACGACGTATCGCCTTCGAGCCATAGGCTGACCGTACCCGTCGCCCTGGCTTTCGCAACGACACCAGACGGAGGAACGCCGTGAGCGCAGCTGATCGCGTCGAGATGCTCGGAGCTGACGGCCGGCCGCTGGGCTGGACCTACGATCGCGTCCGGTACGACCTCGTCACCGAGCAGGTCTTCGTCGCCGTCGAGGCACTAGCCGATGCCGACGGGGACGCCCTGTTGAAGGAGGTCGTCGCGTTTGTCCAGACCCAACTCGGCGAGCATCCGGCGTTCCCGTCCGGCCGTCTGACGAACGCCACGCGGTACGTCGCCGCTGACCTGCAGGGCCGAGGCACGTTGATGCGCGTGGGACACCGCAGCCCTCAGCGCCTCCGGCGCGTCGCCGGCTGAGGGCGCCTCGGGCGTTTGAACGTCGAGATGTGGCGGTTGGCGGCGTCGAACGTCGGGGCGTGGTGGCTGGCGCGACCACATTTCGACGCTGGGTTTCCACCCCGCGCTCGACCGGCCTGGCGGCCCAGGCAGGCCCCGGCGGTCGCGTGGACACCGTCCGAACAACTGAGCGTCGGAATGTGGCGGCCGCTGCCACCACATTCCGACGCTCACCCCGCAGAACCGCCCCATTCCGACGTTCGGACGCATGAGGCGCCATGTGGCCCCAGAACGACGAAAGCCCCCTGGCGAGAGGGGGCTTCCGGGCTGGTTCCATGCCGGCGAACCGTCATGAAACCAATAGCGGGGGCGGGATTCGAACCCGCGACCTTCGGGTTATGAGCCCGACGAGCTACCAGACTGCTCCACCCCGCGGCGTGGACCGATCACTATAGCGCGCCGAGACAGGCTTCGACGCCGCGGGTCGACATGCAAGGATCGGTCCTGATGGCCATCGTCCACGTCACCCGCGAGCTTCCCGGAGACGCGCTCCAGCGCATTCCCGCGGCCGGGCACAAGCTCGTGGTGCACCCCGGCACGATGCCGCCGACGCCCGCCGAGCTGCGCCGTGTCGCCGCGGACGCCGATGCGCTGATCACCACCCTCGCCGACCGCGTCAACGCCGAGCTCCTCGACGCCGCGCCCCGGCTGAAGGTCGTCGCCAACTACGCGGTCGGCACGGACAACATCGACGTGCAGGCCGCGCACCGCCGCGACATCGCCGTCGGCGTGACGCCCGACGTCCTGACCGACGCCACGGCCGACCTCGCGATGACGCTGCTGCTCGCCGTCGCGCGACAGGTTCCGGTCGCAGCCCGCGCCGTGATCGACGGGGCATGGACGACCTGGGACCCCTCGGGGTACCTCGGCCTGGGGCTGCGCGACGCCCGGCTGCTGATCGTCGGCGCCGGCCGGATCGGCCGGGCCACCGGCGAGCGTGCCGCGGCGTTCGGCATGCAGGTCACCTACGCCGGCCGCGACGCCGACCTGCACGCGCTGCTGCCCGACGCCGACGTCGTCTCCCTGCACGTGCCGCTCTCCCCGCAGACGCGCAAGCTGATCGGCGAGCAGGAGCTCGCCGCGATGAAACCCGGCGCGCTGCTCGTCAACACCGCCCGCGGCGGGCTGGTCGACCAGGACGCGCTGGTCGACGCACTCGAGCGCGGCCACCTCGGCGGCGCCGGACTCGACGTCATGACGCCCGAGCCGCTGCCGCCGCACGACCCGCTGCTCGCCCTCCCGAACGTGCTCGTCCTCCCGCACATCGGGTCGGCCACCGTCGCGGCGCGCCACCGGATGACCGAGCTCGCGGTCGAGAACGTCCTCGCCGCGCTCGACGGGGACCCGCTGCCCAACCCCGCGAAGGGCTGACCCGTGCGCGTCGCCGTCGTCGACATCGGCACGAACTCCACCCGGCTGCTCGTCGCCGACGTCGAGGACGGCACCGAGCGGGTCACCGAGCTGGAGCGACGCTCGATCGTGACGCGCCTCGGCGAGGGTGTCGACCAGACGGGCCGCCTCGGCGACGCGCCGATGCAGCGGGTCTTCGACGTGCTGGAGACCTACCGGCAGCTCATCGACGAGCACGGCGCCACCGCGACGTTCGCCGTGCTGACCAGCGCGACGCGCGACGCGGAGAACGGCCCGCAGTTCACCGCCACGGTGCGCGACCGCTTCGGGCTCGACGCGCACACGATCGACGGCGACACCGAGGCCAACCTCACGTTCACGGGCGCGACCTCGGAGCGCCCGGACGACGGCCAGGAGATCGTCGTCGTGGACATCGGCGGCGGCTCGACGGAGTTCGTCGTCGGCCGCGACGGCCACGTCGACTTCCACGTCTCCACCCAGGTCGGGGTGGTCCGCCAGGGCGAGCGGTACCTCAAGCACGACCCGCCCGAGCACCACGAGATGGAGGCGATGGCCCACGAGGTCCGCGACATCTACCGGACCGCCGTGCCCGACGACCTGCGTGCGAAGACCACGAGCGGCATCGCCGTCGCCGGCACCGCCACGCAGTCGGCGGCCATCGACCTCGAGCTCGAGCCCTACGACGTCTCCCGCGTGCACGGCCACGTCCTGGAGCTCGCCACCCTTGAACTGCTGCTCGCCCGTCTCGCGCAGATGCCGCTGAAGGAGCGGGTGCGGGTCGTCGGGCTCGATCCCGACCGTGCGCCGACCATCGTCGCGGGGGTCGCGATGCTCATCGAAGCGCTCCGCGCGTACGGCCTCGAGCGCGTCGAAGTCAGCGAGCACGACATCTTGCGCGGCGCCGCACTCGCGCTCGCCCGCGGAAATGTCACGTAACGCCGCTATGCACTTCGCATAACGGCGTTATTGCACCGTTTTTCGACCTGCATGGACGCATGTCGGATTGCCGGATACCCCGTCCAGTGGCGATAGTCCTGGGTGTACGGGGGGACCAGCAATGTGTCTTCCCACCCATAGGTTCGGGCGACCGCGTCACGAAAGTGGCGCCTCCCGCCGTCCGAGTCGCGTACACATCCCGGCCCTACGGAACGTACCCCTGCCCGTCCTGTTGGGGCCTCGCGCGGAACCCGCCTCTGGCGGGTTTCGCCGGTTAAGGCTTCAACGCTTCGAGAGAGGTGACGGGAAGCGCGGGAGGTGGCGCGTCCCCGCCAGCCACGCGGTGAGCCGCTCGGCCTCGGCCTCCAGCGCGGTGAGCGCCTGCGCGCCGACATCCTCCAGCAGCTGCAGCTCGATGACGCCGTCCTCCGCCTGGCGCCACCCGCCGACCGCCCGGCCGTCCCACCACGCAGAGTGCCCCGCGTTGCCGGCGTAGTCGAAGAGGTGCTCGCGGTGCGGGGCGATGTACCAGTCGCGCGACTGCCACCCCATGATCGTCGGGTCCAGGGACGGGAGCAGCGCCGCCCACGGCTCGACCGGCGCCTCGGGTTCGAGGTCGGCGGGCAGCGCCCACCCGGTCTCGCCGCCGCCCAGGTCGACCTCCACCGCCGCCAGCGCGGCAAGAGCCGCCTTGACACCCGCGACCGTGCCGCCCAGCCACCACTTCATGTCCGCCGTCGTGCCCGGGCCGAACGCGCGCAGCCAGCCACGCACCAGCTCGGTCGTGCCGTCCTGCGCGTCCATCGGCGCGACGGGCTCGCCCAGCCAGGACGCCATCGACGTCCACCGCGGCCGCGACGTCGTCCACGCGCCGTCGTTCGGTCCCCGCACCACCCTGCCTTCGGCCGAGAGCACCGTGAGCACGCGCGGGGCGACCGGGATGGTCGCGGCCCACTTGCCGGTGCCGGACGTGACCTTGCCGCCGATGGCCGGCAGCACCTCGCGCAGCTCGGTCGACGTGTGCGCGCGCCCGTCGGCCAGCAGCTCCAGGACCGCGTCACCGGCCGCCGCCAGCCACGTTGCGCCGTCCGCGTGCACTCCGCTGGCCTCGACGTCCTTGATCAGCCGCTTGCGCTCGGCCAGCGCCACCCGCGCGCTCGGGCCCGCCACGGCGGCCGGGATCGTCTCCCGGGGGAAGACGAACAGCGTGCGGCGCATCGCCATGTGCTTGATCAGCGAGCGGTCCTCGTACAGCGCGCGGTCGAGATCCTCGCGTGCGAAGCCGTCCACCCGCGCCCACGCCGACAGGTAGACAGTCGTCGGGTCGGTTGCGTGCAGGCAGACGATGCGCCGGGTCGCCTCGACGACGTCCGTCGACCGGCATCCCGGCGCCAGCCCGTGACGCCGCGCCAGGCGGGCGCGGCGCTCGGCCGGCTCAATCCTCCGCCGCGCGGGACTCATGCGGGGGTGTGCGCATTGCGGTTCGTCACAGGAACCAGGATGCTCACACCCCCGGCCAGGTTGTGTCCTACGCCAGGTTCGAGCGGCGCGGGTAGACCACCGTCGGGTCGGTCATCACGTTGACCAGCGACGGACCGTCCTCGGACAGCGCCTGCTCCAGCGCGCCGCGCAGCTCGCCCGGCGTGTGCACCTGCGCGCCGTTGCCGCCCAGCGCCTCGACGACCTGGTCGTACGGCGTCTCGGGGACGAGGTCCGCCGCCACCGAGTACCCGTAGAGGAACTCCATCGGGTGCTTCTCCAGCGCCCAGATGCCGTTGTTGCCCATGACGCCGACGACGTTGACGCCGTGGCGCGAGAGCGTGTCGAACTCCATGCCGCTGAACCCGAACGCGCCGTCGCCGAGCAGGAGGACGACCTGCTGGTCCGGACGCGCGAGCTTCGCCGCCAGCGCGTAGCCCGGGCCGGCGCCCAGGCAGCCGTACGGGCCCGGGTCCAGCCAGCAGCCCGGCTGGTACGTCGGCATGACGCGCCCGGCGAAGGAGACGTAGTCGCCGCCGTCGCCGATGACGATCGCGTCACGGTCCAGCACGCCCATGAGCTCCTTGTAGAGACGCAGCGGGTGCAGCGGCGACCGGTCGTCGTTGAGCTCGGCCTCCTCCCCCGCGCGCTTCTCGGTCTCGGAGGCCCGCAGGCCGTCGACCCACGCCGTCGTATCGGCACCGCCGCCGACCCCCTCGGCGAGCGCGTCGAGGATGCCCGTGATCCCGCCGTACAGCTCCGCGGCGATCGGGCGCGGGTGCGCGCGCTCGGACGGCACGCGGTCGATGACGATGACCTGGGTCTCTTCGCCGAAGACGGCGCCGAAGCCCATGCGGAAGTCCAGCGGCACGCCGATGACCAGCGCGACATCGGCGCCGGAGAGCGCCTGGCCGCGGGTGCGGCTGAACGCGAGCTCGTGGTCGGAGGGCACACAGCCCCGGGCCAGGCCGTTGACGTACGCCGGAATGCGGACCTGTTCGACGAGCCGCAGCAGCGCGTCCTCGCCATGGCCCCAGTAGAGGTCGGTGCCGGCCATGATCGCCGGGCGCTCGGCGCCGCGCAGCAGCTCGATCGCCTTCGACAGCTGCGCCTGGTCGGGCGCCGGGTCGTCGCTCGGCGCGGGCACCGCGTTGCCGGGGTCGGGGGCCTCGCTGAAGACGTGGTCGAGCGGGAAGTCGACGAACGCCGGCCCGCCGGGCGCGCTGAGCGCCGCGGCGATCGCGTCGTCGATGAGGCCCGGGATCGCCGCCGGGCTCTCGGCCGTGGTCGCCGACCGGGTCAGCGGCGCGACGAACGGGACGTGGTCGATCTCCTGCAGCGAGCCCATCCCCCACCGCATCGCCGGCGCGCGCCCGCCGAGCACGACCATCGGCGAGTGGTTCATCAGCGCCGAGCCCATGGCGCTCATGCCGTTGGTGACGCCGGGGCCGGCGGTCAGGGCGGCGACGCCCGGGGTGCGAGTCACCTTCGCCCAGCCCTCGGCCGCGAAGGCCGCGGTCTGCTCGTGGCGGACATCCACGATGTCGATGCCCTCCTCCTTGCAGCCGTCGTAGATGGAGAAGAGATGGCCCCCCGAGAGGGTGAACAGCTTCTCCACCCCGTGGGCCTTCAGGCGCCGCGCGATCAGGCGCCCGCCGTGGAGTGTCTCGCTCGTGGTGTCCGTCGACATGCTGTCAGCCTATCAACTGAACGCCGACGTTCACTTGACATTCGTCCAAGTCGATCAATGTCGCCGGCGCCGGCCGCTGACCTGCGGCCGGACCCGCGGGCCGGCGACCGGGCCGGGACGGGCAGGCGGCGGCGCCTGCGGGGCGAACAGCCGCACGTCGTCGGGCTTGCCGCGCAGCCGGACCGACCCGCGCGGCTGCATGGGCCACGCGCCCTGCATACGCGCGACGGTCGCCTCGGTGACGAGGACGTCGTCGCCGGTGTGGCGGGTCGTCTCCTCCACGCGCGCGGCGGTGTTCACGGGATCACCGACGACGGTGAACTCCAGGCGCCCGCCGCCGCCGACCGTCCCCGCGACCACCGGCCCCGAGTTCACCCCGACGCCGATCCGCAGCCGCTGTCCGTACCGGGCCTGCACCTTGGCGGCGATCTCCACCGCGGCGGCGACGGCCCGGTCTGCATGGTCGACGACCCGATGCGGCGCGCCGAACACGGCGAGCAGCCCGTCACCGACGAACTTGTCGACGTGGCCGCCGTGGCGCGTGAGGATCGGGACGACGAGGTCGTAGAACCCGTTGAGGTAGTCGACCACCTCGCGTGCGCTCGCGCGCGAGGCGAACGCGGTGAAGTCGCGGATGTCGAGGAACAGGACGGTGACCTCGAGCTCCTCGGCCTCGAGCTCCGTGCCCTCGGCCACCCGGTCCACGAGATCGGGATCCACGAACGTGCCGAACGCGTCGCGCAGCCGCTCGCGCTCGCGCAGGCCCGCGACCATCTCGTTGAACGACTCCGCGAGCTCGCCCGTCTCATCTCCGGAGACCACCGGCACCCGCGTCGTGAAATCCCCGTCGGCGACCCGCTCGGTGGCGGCGCGCAGGTCGTCGATCGGGTCGATGATCGACCGGCTCAGCAGCAGCGTGAGCTCGAGGGAGACCGTCAGCGACACGACCACCGCGGCGAGGACGCCGACCCCGAGGTCGGACAGGCGCGGAGGCCCGTCGGTCGCGATGCCGGACACGATCACCGCGGTGATGACGTTCAGCGCCGGGAGGCTGACGAGCAGGCGCCAGCGCAGCGGGATGGACCGGACGGAGGTCGCGGGTGTGTCCGGCAGCTGCTCGGACAGCGCCGCCAGCACGGGCCGCAGGATGACCTCGATGCCGTAGAAGCGCAGGAACGCGCCGTACATGAGCACGACGAACCCTCCGGCCAGCAGGATCAGCCAGGCGTACCACGTCAGGCCGAGGTAGACCGTGATGAACGCGGTGATGGGGACGACGCCGCCGATCATCAGCAGCGTCCGCGCCGACCGCGCGAGATCGACGGGGAGCGTCGCGAGCGCCTCCCACGCCGCCGTCGCCGCCTCGTCGCTGTGGTCCCCGCGCAGCCAGGGGTCGGCCGGGCGGATCAGGCGGTTGACCACGCTGAGGTCGACGAGGTTGTTGAACGCGATCACGGTCAGCGTCACAGCCACGATCACCCAGAACTGATCGCTGGTCATGGACTGGTAGAGGGTCAGCAGCGCGATGCCGGCGAACGCCACCACGAGCGACCCGAGCGCCTGCATCGCGAGCGCGACGCGCGGATAGCGCGGACCGAGGCGCGCCCAGAGGCGCAGAAAGAGACGCGGAAGCACGTCTCCCATGGTGACGGATGCACCGGTTTGTCAGTTCTCGCACGGCTTCCAAGTCCAAACCTGTGCAAATCGTTGTGCCTGCGTTCGACCAAAGGTCCACAAAACGGCCAAACCCTCGTTGGACGTCCCCTTATCTGGGTAGAGTGCGTCCACGGGAGAGGCATTTGACACAGGCGAGGAGGCCGCCATTCCGACCGTCCCGCCGCCGAAGCGGCACCCATACAACCAATGGACGCCCGACGCACGGGCCTTGGACCTGGTCGGCGACAAGTGGACGCTGTTGATCGTCCGCGACCTCGCTGCAGGTCCTCGGCGTTTCGTCGAGCTTCAGCGCGTCCTGCCCGGCATCTCCACCGAACAGCTGCGTTCGCGGCTGAATCGGATGGTGGCTGACGGGCTGCTGACGCGTCAGCGCTACCGCGAGGTTCCACCTCGCGTCGACTACGAGCTCACGGAGCGGGCCCAGGCCCTGCTTCCGGTCCTTGGCGCGCTCGCGCGCTGGGGATATCAGTGGGCATGGGACGGACCCCGTGGCGAAGAGGCCATCGATATTGGTGCGATCTTCCGGGTCGCGCCAGGACTCCTCGAGGTGGGCGACGCCCGTGGCCTCGTGGAGCTCACCGTGGTGCGCCCGGACGGCGACCAGCGCAGTTACGCCATCGGCATTGACGACGATGGCGTCACGATCGAAGAGCGCGAGGCCCCTGAGGCCGAAGCGCAGATCGCCGGTGCCGAGGCGGACTGGATCCGCGCACTCGGACCGAAGCTCGACCGTGACGCCCTGCGCGTCGCGGGTGACGAGCGACTGGCCATGACGGTGCTCAACGCCGTCGGTGGTGCGGACATCCGCGCCACGGCCGGCGCTGACGTCACGGCCTGACGAAGTTCAGGACGTCCGCGGCCCCGCTACCCTGCGGGACCGCGGATGGTCCGCCGCGCAGCCGCACCTTCCGCGCAGCGACCGGGTTTGCATCCGCAACGCCCCCCGACGCCCCCACGCGAAAGGACCCCGTACTCGTGCTTCGCCGTCTTTCCCTGCCGCTCCTCGCCCTCCTGGCCGTGCTGGCCATCGCCCCCACCGCACAGGCCAAGATCGCCTACGGCGTGGGTGATCAGAGCCCCGGGATGTTCTCGAATCCCTCCTGGCAGGAGCTCAAACTCAAGAAGACCCGGTACTTCATCCACTGGGACGCGATCGACGATCGCGAGCAGCGGGACAAGGCCGACGCCTTCGTGAAGGCGGCGAAGGCGGCGAAGGTCAAGGTGCTCATGCACATCAGCACCGACGACCTGCGGGAGAAGAAGGGCAAGCTGCCGTCGGTCAAGCAGTACCGCACGAAGGTCGGGAAGCTCGTCAAGCGCTACCGCAAGGAGGGCGTGCGCGACTGGGGCGTCTGGAACGAGGCGAATCACAAGACCCAGCCGACGTGGAACAACCCCAAGCGCGCCGCCGAGTTCTTCGTCGAGATGAAGAAGCTGTGCAAGGGCTGCACGATCGTCGCGCTCGACGTCCTCGACCAGGACGGCTACCAGCGCTACATCCAGCGGTGGGGTCGCTTCGCGGGCACCCACGGGCGCAGCGCGAAGATCATCGGCATCCACAACTACTCCGAGGTCAACCGCCGCCGCACCTCCGCGACCACCGGCATCATCCGCGAGGTCCGGAAGTTCAACAAGAAGGCGAAGTTCTGGTACACGGAGACCGGTGGCCTCGCCCGCTTCGAGGCGCGCGGGCTTCGCGACTACAGCCTGTCCCGCCAGGCCGACCGCACGCAGTACATGTTCGATCTCTCGAAGAAGTTCAAGAGCTTCATCTCGCGCCTGTACTCGTACAACTGGGTCGGCATCGACGGGCAGGGCCGCTTCGACGCGGGTCTGTCCAACGCCGACGGTTCCCCGCGTCCGGCCTACGAGACGGTGAAGAAGAACCTGCGCGACCCGCTGTTCATCCGCTGATCGGCGGGCGGTCCGGTCGCTACGCGGCCGGGCCGCCCTCCGCGCTCTGGAGGAACAGCATCTTGTAGAGGAAGTTCCGGGCCTGCTCGTCCATGTCGTCGAGCTTGTCGCCGGGCACATGGCCCGCGCCCTCGACGTACCGCAGCACGCCGATGAGGCCGCTCTGCATCATGTAGCGCGCGTTGCGGTGCGCCCACTCGAACGGGACGACGGTGTCGTCCATCCCGTGCCAGAACTGCGTCGGGGGGTCGCCCGGGCCGAAGGTGAGCTCCGTGGGCAGGCCGCCGGAGATCGACACGACCGCCTGTGCGGCGCTCGATGGCCCCGGGTTGCCGCTGGCGCCCGGCGTGTCCGGGGTCGACCCCGCCAGCACCGACGCGACCCCGCCGGCGGAGATGCCGCCGATGGCGATCCGGTCCGGGTCGATGCGCAGTTGCGTGGCGCGGGAGCGCAGGTACCGGATCGCCGCGCGCTCGTCGTCGGCGGCCGCGAACGCCGCGGGCATGCAGCGGTTGGCCGACGCCTCGCCGCCGCAGGCCTCGTCGGCGAGCAGCCGGTAGCTGATCGAGACCGCGACGTAGCCGCGCTGCGCAAACCGGCGGGCGAGCTCGACGGTCATCCCGTCCTTGCGCGTCCCGTACTTGAACGAGCCGCCGTGCATCCAGATGATCGCCGGGCGCTTCGCCGCGCTGTCCCCGGCCGGCTCGTAGACGTCGAGCAGCAGCTTCTGGGGCACGCCTCCGGCGCCGGGCGCCTCGCCGTACTGGATGTCGGGCGTGGTCTTGACCGAGAAGGTCATGTCCCGGTAGCGCAGGGGATAGGCGCCGTCGGGTGCGGGGACCTCGCACGCGCCGAGGACGATCGCCAGCGCCGCAGCGGCCAGCCAACGTCCGATGGTCGATCCCCCAGATCTCAGACCCACCGCGCGAGGGTAGGTGGCGGCACGCGACCACGCGAGGACATCAGACGCGATGTCGCGTGTCATGCTCTCGACAGTGCCCGGGGAGGGATTCGAACCCCCACGCCCTTACGGGCAGCCGGTTTTAAGCCAGCCGCGCCTACCAGTTTCGCCACCCGGGCGGGACACGTCGTGTTGCACCCGATTCACGTCTTTATGGAACGGGTAGCGCAACTTCATGGCCACTTCAGGGTCTTACCGTAGAACCCCTCAGGCGCAATCGGCTGCGCCTCGCTCCATGGATTCTGCTCTCAAGACCCCCGCGATCGGCCTCCAGGGCCCCACACCGCTCCTGCGCCTGCAGAGCGACGAGCGCCTGGTCGCGCTCGCGCGCCGCGGCAATCCGAGCGCGTTCGAGGCGCTCGTCTCGCGCTACCAGTCGCGTCTGCTGAGCTTCACGCGCCACATGCTCGGGTCCAAGGAGGACGCCGAGGACGTGCTGCAGGAGGTCTTCGCGGCGGCCTACAACGCGATGCTCGCCGACGAGCGGCCCATCAACGTGCGGCCGTGGCTCTACCGCATCGCGCGCAACCGCTCGCTGAACCATCTGCGCAAGCAGCAGCCCATCGGGGTCGACTCGATGGACATCCACTTCGCCGACGGCGGGATCAGCACCGCCGACCGCGTGCACAAGCGCGAGGACTTCCGCCATCTCATGGAGGACGTCGGCGAGCTGCCCGAGACGCAGCGCACCGCCCTGCTCCTGCGTGAGATCGACGCCCTCTCCTACGAGCAGATCTCCGAGGCGATGGAGACCACGGTCCCCTCCGTGAAGTCGCTGCTGGTCCGGGCACGTGTCTCGCTGGCCGAGGCCGCCGAGGCCCGCCGCCTGACCTGCGAGGAGGTCCGCGAGGAGCTCGGCGAGGTCGCCGAGGGCATCAAGCGCATGTCGCCGCCGGTCCGTCGCCACCTGCGCTCGTGCGATCGCTGCGCCGGCTTCCGCAAGGCGCTGAACACGAACAACAAGGCGATGGCCGCGATCCTCCCGATCGCGCCGCTCCTGGCGTTCAAGAAGACCATCCTCGCCCACCTCGGTCTGACCACCGGCGCGGGCGCCGCAGCCGGCACCGCCGCGATGGGGACCGCCGCCGTCACGTCGACCGGCGCCATGAGCGCCGGGTTCGGCGCCCTGGCTTCGAAGACCGCCGCGGGCATCGCGGCCGCCGCGGTCGTGACCGCCGGCGCCGTCGAGGTCGACCGCGTGCAGCAGCGCAGCGCCCCCTCCGCTCCGCCCGCCGCCGCGATCGCCACGCCGGCCCCCGCTCCGGCCGAGCCGGTCGTCGTCGCGTCGCGGCCCCAGCCGACGGCCTCGCCGGTCGCCGACGAAGAGGCCGACCTCGCCGTCGACGAGCCGGTCCTGGCCAAGGCCACCGCCGCCACGGACGCGCCTGAGGCCGACACGCCCCCGGCCCCCGCCGAGGTGCCGCCCGCCACGCCCGCGGTCCCGCCGGCCGAAGCTCCTCCGGCGGCGCCGCCGCTCGCGCCCGCCGAGCAGGGTGCTGACGCCGTCACGCTTCCCGCCGACGACGCCGTGACCACGGTTCCCGGCGGTGCCGGCGCCCCGCCGCCCGCCGTGCCGACTCCGCCGGTGCCGTCGACGCCCGCCCCGGCGCCGGTCCCGGACCCCGCTCCGGTCGTCCCGCCCGTGCCGGAGACGCCGCCGGTCGAGGTGCCCGCGGTCGACGTCCCGGCGGTCCCGGTCCCGGATCCCCCGGCGCCTCCCGCGCCGCCGGTGCCGGACCCCGTGGCCCCGCCCGCGCCGTAGCCAGCGCTCAGGCGATCCGGTCGCCCGGCTGCGAGCCGGTGTCCGGCTCGAGCAGCAGCACCGGGTGGTCGTCCGCGACCGCCCCGAGCACGAGGACCTCGGAGCGCACCGGCCCGATCTGCCGCGGCGGGAAGTTCACGACGCCGACGACGAGCCGGCCGACGAGTTCCTCACGCGTGTAGTTCGTGATCTGCGCCGATGAGCGCTTGACGCCAAGCTCGGGCCCGAAGTCGACGCGCAGTTTCCACGCGGGGTTGCGCGCCTCGGGGAAGTCCTCGACCTCGACGATGCGCCCGACGCGCATGTCGACCCGCAGGAAGTCGTCGAACGTGATCTCCTCGGTCACGACTCGGCGCCGCCGGACCGCTCGGTGCCGAACCGGAACGTCCGCAGCGGCTTCTTCAGCGCACCGACGTTGCCGGTGCTCTCGGCGTTCGGCGTGCCGCTGACAGGCGTCGCGGCCATCTCGATGATCACGCCCTCGCGCTGGGCGTCGAGCACGAGGTTCTCGTCCTCGTCGACCGCGGGCACGAGCAGGATGTGCCGGCCGTAGAGCGTGCGATCCTCGAGCTTGGCGCGGAAGATGATCTCGTAGCCGGGGTTCTGGTTGATGCGCGTGCGTCCCTCACGCACGAGCGTGAAGTCGTCGTAGGTCCGCTCGAGCTCGCGCTCGTACTCCGTGGCGGTCAGCGGCAGCGCCCCCGCCGGCGTCCCCTCGTACGGCGGCAGCGTGAGCGGTTTGACGGCGAACGACTGGATGAAGAGGTCGCCGCGGCGCTGTTCGAGGCGCAGGGCGGTGCTCTGGTCGTCCACGCGGGTCAGGCGCGGCCCGTACGCGAGGTTGAACGCGATCGGCTCGCGGATGACCACCTGGGTCTCTGCCTCCCGCGCACCGCCCGTGGCGACCCAGGCGCCGACGACCAGCGGGAGGACGAGCAGGGCCACGATGCCCCAGCGCTGCCAGGGGCGCAGCGGGCGCAGCAGCGTGGGGAGCGTCGGCCGGTACTCGGGCTTGACGACGGTTTCCAGCACAGCGGGCAAGTCTACGGGCCGGGTTCGTCCCCGACGATGAGCTCGCCGAGCGCCCGGCCGTCGACGGTCACCGGATAGGTCCCGCGCCGCAGCCCGTCCAGCCGCGCCGACGCGGTGCCGGAGGCGCCCACGGTGAGCGTCGCACCGGCGACCATCACGCGGTGCTCCGTCGCGTCGGTCGCGCGCGCCGTGACCTGCAGCGGCAGGAACGCGGGCACGGTCACCGTCGGCGGCGCGACGGCGTCGGCGGAGACGAGCAGGTCGACCGGGACCCGGATGCCCTCCTCGTCGCCCGCGCCGCCCTCCTGCGCTTCGGCCTCGGGCGCGGCCGCGCCGCCCTGCTGCGCCGTCGTGGCCGGCGCGGTCGCGGTCGGCGTGGGCACCGCCTCCGGCGGGCTCGATGGCGCGGTCACGACGGCCGTCGCGGTCTCGGCCTGCGTCGCAGGCGTGCTGGCGCCAGTCGACACTTCGTCCACATCCGATCCTCCACATGCAAGGAGAACGGACATGTTGACGATGATCGTGACGACTGTTACAACTCTTTTTGTACTACCGGAAGCTGGAGTGCAGGGGGGGAGCATGGATGCAAAGGTTTCCAATTCACGCAGTAACGCGCTGCATTACGACCGCGTTCGCCGTCGCCTGTGGGTGCTCGGCCAGCGCTGCCACCATGGCGCGACGGGAGCGATCCTGACCACCGTCGGGACCGTCGGCATCGTCCTCGGAGGCGTGCTGATGGCCCACGACTGGAAGGACCGTGAGATGTGGTTCGAGCGCGGCTGGGGCAATCAGCCCTAAGCCTCCTCGCAGTGTCCCACACGATCTTCTCGGGGGAGGAGACCGACGAGCGCCGGCCTTGGCCGGCGCTCTCGCTGTCCGGGGCCGTTCTCAGGCCTCGGCGGGCGGCGGGTTGCCGAGGTCGAACATGCCCTCGAGGTCGTGCTGGGAGTAGACCTCGAAGGCCACCATCGTCTGCGTCTTGACGACGCCCGGCACGCTGGAGATCCCGCCGGTCACGATCGTCTTGAGCTCCTCGTGGCGCGGCGTGTGGACGACGCAGACGAAGTCCCAGTCACCCGTGACCGAGTAGCACTCGCGCACGCCGGGGACCTGGGCGAGCGCCGAGCCGAGCTCCGACATTGCGTCGCGCTCGGCCTCGACCAGGACGATCGCGTGCGTCATGGCTCGAGCGTCCCGCCGGGCTCCAGGACCACGACCCGCGAGGACGTCTGCTGCTCGACCTCGGCCTTGAAGGCCTGCGCGTCGGTCTCGATCGGCGGGAAGGTGTCGAAGTGGATCGGGACGATCGTCGACGCGCCGATGAGCTTCACGGCCTCCACGGCGTCATGGCGGTCCATCGTGTAGTGCCCGCCGATCGGCACGAGCGCGACGTCCAGCGCGTCACGGTTGCCCGGCAGCGCCAGGTCGCTGAACAGCGCGGTGTCCCCCACGTGGTAGATCGTCTTGCCGCCGAAGTTGATGACGAGGCCGGCCGGCGTGTGGACCGTGCCGTTCGGGGACGTCCCGGTGTGCCAGGCGGGGACGAGCCGTACCCAGCCCCAGTCGAAGTCGACCGTGCCGCCGAGATTCGGGTCGCGCACGTCGTGGTCGTCGCCCAGGATCCCGGAGATCTCCCCCGCGAGCTCGACGATCGCGAGCACCGGCGCACCGGTGCGCTTGGCGATGTCGATGGTGTCGCCGTAGTGGTCGCTGTGGCCGTGCGTGAGCAGGATGGCGTCGGCCTGAAGCTCGTCGGCGCCCACGGGCGCCTTCGGGTTCCCCGTGAGGAACGGGTCGACGAGCAGCGTCGTGCCGTCGGCGGTCAGCTCAAAGGCCGAGTGGCCCAGGTAGCGGATCTGCATGCGGTCAGTCTCCTGCGGGTCGATGGGGGTCGGACGGGTCTGCCAGTTCGCGGGCCAGCTCGAAGCCGACCGTCACGCCGACGAGCATCGCCAGCCGTGACTCCTCGGCGAGCAGGACCCGCATCGCGCGGTCGCGCTCGACGATGTCGTCGGCCTCGACGGCCTTGCGGACCTCGGCCTCGTAGGCCTCGCCGAAGTACCCGCCCTGGTGCAGCGCCTCGTTGAGCACGCGCTGCAGCGACGGGGCCGCGTGGGTGACGACCTCCTGGGCGTGGTCGAGCGCGCCGGGTTCCGTCAGCGCGTCGACGGCGGCGTCGACCTGCTCGGCGTTGTAGGTCGGGCGGTCGGGCACGAGGCAGAGCCTAGTGCCCGCGAGGGCCGCATTGGTGACTATCTCTCGAGCATCCGCTCGAGCAGGACGTCCGGCAGGTCGCGCTCAGCCTGCTCGGCACCGAAGGGCGTCCGGAACAGGGCAAGCAGCACCCCGTCCGTGCGCACGAGCACCTCCGCGCGGCCGGCCTGCTTCAGGGCCTTCGCGCCGTCCTCGTCGGTCCGGCGCGCGACGTTCCACGACGTCGGCTCGAAGACGGCGCGGACGCCGAACTCGTGCTCCAGGCGGTGGCGCGCGACCTCGAACTGCAGCGGCCCCACGCCGCCCAGCACCGGGGTGGGATCGGCCACCGCGTCGCGGCGCAGCAGGTGGACCACGCCCTCCTCGGCCAGCTCACCCAGGCCGCGGTGGAACTGCTTGTGCTTCGTCGCGTCCCGGTTGCGGGCGGTGACGAAGTGCTCGGGCGCCAGCACGGGGATCGGCGGGAACGTCACGGCCGCGCCTTCGTGCAGCGTGTCCCCCACCCGCAGGTCGCCCGCGTTGACGACGCCGATGACGTCGCCGGGATAGGCCTCGTCGACGACCGCGCGCTCCTGGCCGAACGCCTCGAAGGCGTGCGCCATCGTGAAGCCCTTGCCGGTCCGGGCGTTCGTCGTCTTCATGCCGCGGTCGAACCGCCCCGAGCACACGCGGAGGAACGCGGTGCGGTCGCGGTGGCGCGGGTCCATGTTCGCCTGGACCTTGAACACCTGGGCCGAGAACGCGTCCTCCAGTGCGCGCGGCTCGCCGTCCTGGCCCGGCCGCGGCCGGGGGGCGGGCGCGTCGCGCAGCAGCGCGTCGAGCAGCATCTCGACGCCGAAGTTCCAGACCGCGGAGCCGAAGAACACCGGCGTCGCGCGGCCGGCGGCGAAGTCGTCGGGGTCGAGGTGCGGCTGCACCGCGGTGGCGAGGTCCAGCTCCTCGCGCGCCTGCGGCCAGGCGTCGGGCTCGCGAGCGGCGGCCTCCTCGGCGTCCATCACCTCGTCGTCGGCGCGGGTCGCGCCGCGCACCGACCGGGTCAGGCGGTGGAACTGCCCGGTGCGCCGGTCGATGACCCCGCGGAAGTCGCCGGGGATGCCGACCGGCCACGTCGCGGGGACCGGTGTCAGCCCGAGCACGGACTCGATGTGGTCGAGCATCTCCAGCGGCTCCATGCCGGGCCGGTCGTACTTGTTGACGAACGTGATGAGCGGGATCCCGCGCGCGCGGGCGACCTCGAAGAGCCGCAGCGTCTGCGCCTCGGCGCCCTTCGCGGCGTCGAGCAGCATCACCGCGCTGTCGGCGGCGGCGAGCACGCGCAGCGTGTCCTCGGAGAAGTCGTGGTGGCCCGGGGTGTCGAGCAGGTTGAAGACGACGTCCTCGTAGGTGAAGCGCAGGACCGTCGAGCTGACGGAGATCCCGCGCTCGCGCTCCATCTCCATCCAGTCCGACGCGGTGGTGCGCCGCCCCTTGCGCCCGTGGACCGCGCCCGCCTCCTCGACCGCGCCGCCGTAGAGCAGCAGCTTCTCGGTCAGCGTCGTCTTGCCCGCATCCGGGTGGGAGATGATCGCGAACGTGCGGCGGCGAGCGGCCTCGCCGGTGATCGGCGAAGCCGTCATGCAGATGAGGCTAGCCAGCCGCACGGCTCGGCCCTCCGCCCTACAGTGGAGGTGACGGTCGATTCTGCCGACCGGCGGCCATGGCCTTTCCCCGCAACACCCGCACCGCCGCGTGACCGCCGTCGACCTCGTCGTGTGGGGCATCGTCCTGCACCTGGTCGTCGACTGGCTGCTGCAGAACGAATGGATGGCGACGCACAAGACGTCGCTGCGCCATCCGGCCGGCTACATCCACGCGGGGCTGCACGGCCTGGCCATGCTCATCATCTTCCCGCCGCTCGCCGCCCTGTCCCTCGCCGTCGCCCATCTGCTCATCGACACGCGCAAGCCACTGACGTGGTGGGCGAAGGTCATGTCGCAGACGACCGAGGGACCCATCGGCACGGCCGTCCACATCTGGCGCGACCAGACGCTGCACATCGCGACCATCGCGATCGCCGCGCTCCTCGTCGCATGACCTTTCCCCACCACCCACAGGAGGTTGCGTGACCGCAACCCTTCGCGTCCTGCCGCTCGGCGGCCTGGGCGAAATCGGCAAGAACATGACCGTCGTCGAGTACGACGGCCGCATCGTCCTCATCGACGCCGGTGTGCGCTTCCCCACCGCGGAGATGCACGGCGTCGACCTCGTGCTCCCGGACTTCGGCTACCTGCTCGACCGCCGCGACGCCATCGAGGCGATCGTCATCACCCACGGCCACGAGGATCACCTCGGCGCGCTGCCGTGGGTCCTGCGTGAGCTCGGGGCGGACAACGTCCCCGTCGTCTACGGCCGCCGGCTCACCGCCGCCATGGCCCGGTCCAAGCTCGAAGAGCACAAGATCAAGACGAAGGTCACCCAGCTGGAGCCCGGCGAGGTCGTGAAGGCCGGGCCGTTCGAGCTGGAGTTCGTCCACATGACGCACTCGATCCCCGACGCCGCCGGCGTGGTCGTCACGACCGACCTGGGCAGCGCGTTCTTCACCGGCGACTACCGCTTCGACCAGACCCCGGTCGACGGGCGCCCCGCGGACTTCAGCCGCCTGACCCGCATGGGCGACGAGGGACTGCTGCTGCTCTGCGGCGACTCGACGAACGCCGACCGTCCCGGGTTCGCGCCATCGGAGTCCGACGTGGGGCCGAAGCTCCACGACGTCTTCGCAGGCTGCGAGGGCCGGATCATCATCACGAGCTTCGCGTCGAACATCCATCGCGTGCAGCAGGTCATCGACGCCGCGGACAAGCTGAACCGCCGCGTCGCGCTGATCGGCCGCTCGATGGTCAAGAACGTCCGCATCGGGCGTGACCTGGGCCACATCAAGGTCCCCGACGGGATGCTCGTCGAACAGCGCGACGTCGAGAAGGTTCCCGACGACGAGCTGGTCATCATCACGACCGGCTCCCAGGGCGAGCCGCTCGCCGCGCTGCGGCGCATGGCCTACCACGAGCACCGCCAGGTGCGGCTGCACGCGGGCGACACGATCGTCTTCAGCGCCACGCCCATCCCGGGCAACGAGCGCGCGATCAACGACACGATCGACCGGCTGTTCCGCATCGGGTGCGACGTCGTCACCGCCAAGGACGCTCCGATCCACGCCTCCGGCCACGGCTACCGCGAGGAGATCAAGCTCATGCTGAACCTCACGCGGCCGAAGTACCTCATGCCGATGCACGGCGACCACAAGCGGCTGCGGCTGCACGCCGAGCTCGGCCACGCGGTCGGGATGTCCGAGGACCGCACCTTCCGCGGCGACAACGGCCTCCCGCTGGACATCACCGCCAAGGGCGCGCAGTTCGGCGAGCGCGAGCAGGCCGGCATGGTCTTCGTCGACGGCATCGACCTCGGCGAACCCAACGACTCGACGATGCGCGACCGCCGGGCGATCTCCGCCGACGGCATCATGTTCGTCGTCGCCACGGTCTCCGCCGACGAGGGCGACACCCTCGCCGATCACGAGATCGTGCTGCGCGGCGTCCCGCTCGGCGACGACGAGAAGCCGTTCGTCAAGGGCGTGCGCAAGCAGATCGAGAAGACGCTGGACCGCGCCGCCGACGACGACGTCCACGAGGTCGAGGTCATCCAGCAGATGCTGCACGACGACCTCGCCGGGCACGTGCACCGCGAGCTGCGGCGCCGGCCGATGATCATTCCGGTGGTCGTGGAGGTGTAGCTACGCCTTGCGCGTGGCGTACAGCAGCAGGCCGATCAGGGCGCCGATCACGGCGCCGATCGCCCCGGCCAGCACGCTGGCGCCCGCGCCCCACGGGACGAGCAGGAGCAGCACCGCGATGACCGCGGTGCCGAGGAGGTCGCTCTCGTCCTCCTCGCCGCGGCGGCGGCGCAGGAGCTGCGGCACGGCCCAGGCGGTGAGCAGCGCCAGCGTGCCGCCCTGGCTGCCGTAGAGCGCCGCGTTCGAGCCGATGGCCTCAGCCGCGACGAGGCCGCCGGTGCCGCCCAGGAAGAAGATCGCGATGACCGCCAGGGGGCCGACGCGGCGCTCGAGCAGCCAGCCGTACACGCCGATGCCCAGCACGGCCGTCAGCTGCATGACCGTGCCCGTGTTCACGAACGGGGCGGTCAGGAAGCGCCACGGGTCCCCGTCCAGCGCGAGGATCATGAGGTCGGCGTCGATGATGAACGCCAGCGACAGCCACACGCCCAGGGACAGGGCGACGAGCAGGATCGTGGCCCACGGGCGCTCGGTGCGCTCGCCGCGGATGCCCGGGATCTCACCGGAGCGCAGCTTGCTCAGCCGGGGCGCGCTCGGCTTCTTCGGCTTCTTCGTCCCCCCGCCGAACCGCGGCGGCTTGGGCGGCTTGGGAACGCCGCCTTCGCGTTCGATCTTCGGGGCCCGCTTGCGAAGCCGCGTGCCGCAGTACGGGCACTCGGTCACGTACGGGCTGACTTCCGACCCGCAGCTCTTGCAGACCACGAACAGGTCGGGGCTGGACATGGTGCCTTCGATCATACGAGGCCGCGGGCCTCGCACCCCCGGTCTACGGCACCGTGGCGCCGACGATCTCGGCCATGACCTCGCCGAGATCGTGATTGGCCTCGTAGACGAGCACCTGGCGAGAGGCGCCGTTGCCCCGGTCGATGAGGTCCTCGATGCCGTCGAGATGGTCCCCGGCGCCGAGGTCCTGGGCGTGCGGGCGCAGCCGCTCGACGAGCCGGCGGGCCAGGTCCTTCGTCATGACCTTCTCGCTGCTCGGCAGGTCCACGAGCCAGCCGTCGAGCCCGTGGCGGGCGGCCAGCCACTTGTTCTCGTCGAGCATCTGCCAGGGATACCGGCCGAGCGGCGCGCCGTCGTCGAAGTGCTCGGAGAGCTCCTTGACCATCGCCTGGATGAGCGCCGTGAGCGCGATGGTGTGCTCCACGCGGGTCTGCGAGTCGCAGACGCGGATCTCGACGGTGCCGAACTTCGGGTGGGGCCGCACGTCGTACCAGAGGTAGGTGTAGTCCTCGATGACGCCGCTGCGGACCATGAACTCGATCTGGCGCTCGAAGTTCTCCCAGGTGTCGTAGGCGGGCGGCATGCCGACGCGCGGGAACGCCCGGAAGATCGGCGTACGGGTTGAGAGCATGCCCGTCTGGTCGGCCCGCCAGAAGGGCGAGTTGCAGCTCAGCGCCAGCAGCACCGGGAGGTGGACACGCATGCCGTCGGCGACGTGGATGGCCTTGTCCGGGTCGTTGACGCCGACGTGGACGTGCATCCCGAAGATGAGCTCCTGCCGGGCGACGAACCGCAACGCGCTGATGAGGTCGCGGTAGCGGTCGCGGCCGACGATCCGCTGGTCCTCCCACATCGCGAACGGATGGGTGCCGGCCGACCCGATCGTCCAGTCGTGCGCGGCCGCGCGGTCGCGGGCCTCGCCGCGCAGCGCGCGCAGCTGGGCGGCCGCCTCGTCGACCGAAGTGCACGGCTCGGTGGAGATCTCCAGCACGGACTCCATGAGCTCCGGCTTGATCTGCCCAGCGACGTCGGCCCCTGCGCTGCTGTCGTCGTCGTGCAGCAGCGTCTCGATCGCGTTGACGAGGTCATACGTCTCCCCGTCGACGATCATCAGCTCCTCCTCGACGCCCAACGTATAGCTCGGCCCGTGGAAGTGGTGCTCCATGCGTTGCGGAGCGTACCCGCCGGATCGGCCCTTGCCGCGTAGTATCCGGACGATCACCGAGAGATATGTGATCCACCAGGAGGAAGAGCGTGGCCACCGCTGACCTGACGACCAGTCGCCTCGAGGAGCTCCTCGGCGACGACGCCGGACTGCTGACGTATCAGTCGCAGACGTTCCCGGCTGACAACCTGCACCTGCCGGGCCCGGACTTCGTCGATCGGGTGTACTCGATCAGCGACCGCAACCCGCAGGTCCTGCGCAACCTGCAGACCCTGTTCGGCTCCGGTCGTCTGGCGAACACGGGCTATGTGTCGATCCTGCCCGTCGACCAGGGCATCGAGCACTCGGGCGCGGCGTCGTTCGCCCCGAACCCGATCTACTTCGACCCCGAGAACCTGTGTGAGCTGGCGATCGAGGGCGGCTGCAACGCCTTCGCCTCGACGCTCGGCATCCTGGGCTCGGTCAGCCGCAAGTACGCCCACAAGATCCCGTTCATCGTCAAGCTGAACCACAACCAGCTCATGACGTACCCGAACACGTTCGACCAGGTGGAGTTCGCCTCGGTCCAGCGCGCGTGGGAGCTGGGCGCCGCGGGCGTCGGCGCGACGATCTACTTCGGCTCGCCGGAGGCCAACCGCCAGATCGTCGAGATCGCCAAGGCCTTCGAGGAGGCCCACCGCCTCGGCATGTTCACCGTGCTGTGGTGCTACCTGCGCAACTCGGGCTTCAAGGTCGACGGCGTCGACTATCACGTGGCCGCGGACCTCACCGCGCAGGCCAACCACCTCGGCGTGACCATCGAGGCGGACATCATCAAGCAGAAGCTGCCCGAGAACAACGGCGGCTACAACGCGGTCAGCGGCTTCGGCAAGACGCACAAGCTCGTCTACGAGAAGCTCACGACGGACAACCCGATCGACCTCACGCGCTGGCAGGTCATCAACTGCTACCTCGGCCGCTCCCCGCTGATCAACAGCGGCGGCGCGTCGTCGGGCGCGACGGACCTCGCCGAGGCCGTGAAGACCGCCGTCATCAACAAGCGCGCCGGCGGCGCCGGCCTGATCTCCGGCCGCAAGGCGTTCCAGCGTCCGATGGACGAGGGCGTCGCGCTGCTGCACGCGATCCAGGACGTGTACCTCTCGGACGAAGTGACCGTCGCCTAGCTCGTTCGCAAGCCGTCGTGCACAGCGCCCGGCGCGCCTCCTACGTTGGGGGCGTGTCCGGGCGCTTTGTCGTTGTCCTCCTGATCACCGCGCTGGCCGTGGGCTGTGGTGACGCGCTGCTCGGCGAGGGCGGGAGCACCGGCGCGCCGGGGACGGGCCGGGTCGTCCGCGTGGTCGACGGGGACACGATCCACGTGCGGCTGCCCGACGGCACGAAGGAGAAGGTCCGATACATCGGCGTCGACACGCCGGAGTCCGTGAAGCCGAACACGCCCGTGGAGTGCTTCGCGAAGGCCGCGTCGGCACGCAACGCCGAGCTCGTCGAGGACGAGCGGGTGGAGCTGCGCACCGACGTCGAGGAGCGCGACCGCTACGGCCGGCTCCTGGCCTACGTCTACCGCGTCCGCGACGGCGCGTTCGTCAACGCCGCGCTCGTGCGCGAGGGCTACGCCGCGCCGCTGTCGGTCCCGCCGAACGTGCGCCACGCCGACGAGTTCGCCGCGCTGGCGCGCACCGCCCGCCGCGACGGCCGGGGGCTGTGGGCGGCGTGCGCCGGGTCATAGCCGCACGACGCTGATCGGGCGGGGCGGCGCGACCGGGCGGTCGTCTCCCAGCGCCTGGGCGAGGAAGAGGTGCAGCGCGCCGCCGAAGGCCTCGGGTGCCGACGCGAACGGGACGTGGCCGCAGTCGAGCTCGAGCATCCTGCCGCCGGGCAGCGCGGCCGCGAGGGCCCGTCCGGCGGCGACCGGGATATTGGGGTCCCGCGCGCCCCAGACGACGAGGGTCGGCGCCGTGATGCCCCGCACGTCGGCCCGGAGGTCGCTCTCGTCCCGGGTGAAGCTGCGCCACACCGATGCGACGGTCTGCACCCGGACCGGGTCGCGCATCCCGGCCACGGTGTCGCGCAGGACACGCCGGTCCTCGTCGCGCGCGGCGCGCATGTAGTTCGCGGCGAAGCGCGGGTAGACCCGGCGCAGGACCGACGGCCGGCCCAGCGTCGCGCACGCGACGCGCACCTTGGGCGTGCGCGCGACGAAGCCGGCGGTGTTGACGAGGACCAGGGCGCGGACGAGGTCCGGCCGCCGGATCGCCAGGCGTGCGGCAGCGAACCCCCCGACGGAGTTGCCGATGACGACGGCTCCCTCAGGCGCCAGCGCCTGCACCACGTCCTCGGCGGCGTCGGCGAACCCCGCTGCGGTCGCGGTCCCCGCCGTCGGCGCGGGCGACGCCCCGTGCCCGGGCCAGTCGACGGCGATGGTCCGGTGATATCTCCGGGAGAGGCCCGGGACGATGGCGTCGTAGTCGCTGCCGGTGTGCCCGGCGGCGGGCAGAAGGACGACCGGAAGGCCGATCCCCCGCTCCCGACATGAGACGACCCCACCGCGTGTCTGCACGTCCGTCATGCGTCCTCTCCTCCGTTCGCCACGTACTATGACCGCGCGGTCATAATATGACCGGGCGGTCATCGCTGTCTAGTATTCCGCGGGGTATGGAAGGCCAGGCCGCACTCTCCCCCGCCCAGCGCACCCGCGAGGCACTCCTCGACGCGGGCGACCAGCTCGCCGAGAGCGAGGGGTTCGCGGGCATGACGGTCAGCCGGATCACGGCGGCGGCCGGCGTGGCGAAGGGGACCTTCTATCTGCACTTCGAGGACCGCGACGCGTACGTCCGCGCGCTGCACGCGCGGTTCTACGACCGGGTCCAGGCGGCCATCGAGGAGGCACGCCAGGCCGCGCAACCGGACGAGGACGTGGCGTGGACGAGCCTCGAGACCTACCTCGACGCCTGCCTGCGCAACCGCGCGATCCGGATCCTGCTCCTGGAGGCGCGGAACTCCGGCGTGCTCGCCGAGGCCGTCGACGAGCGACGCCGCGCGTTCGTCGACGACGCCGAGCCGGCACTCGCGGCGCTCGGGTTCATCCACCCCCGGGCCTCAGCGTGGCTGCTCCTCGCGATGGTCTCGGAGATCGCCCTGCAGGAGATGGATGCAGGCCAGCGCGACCCGCAGGCCCGGGCCGCGCTGCGTGCGTTTCTTCGCGGCGCGGCGCGCGCGGACTGAACAGCCCGTCGCTTTCCCGGTACCCTTCATAACCGATGGCAACCAAGCTTCGTGAGACGGTCCACGACTTCGAGGCGCGTTTCGCCGCCGAGGCCGAGGCCGACAGGCAGCGTCGCGAGGCGCTCCGGCGCCAGGCCGAGCAGCGCGCTCAGCGCCGGCGCATGGAACGCACCAACACCAAGGGAACCTTCCGGTTCACGCTGCTGGTGCTCGCGATCATCGCGACGGCGATCATCACGACCATCGTGATGTTCCAGATGTTCCTGATCGTGCTGGACTGAGCCAGCCGAGCCGGTCGCGGCTACTCGCCGCGACCCATCTGCTCGAGCGCGGCGTCAACCTCGGCGCGCGCTCCGACCTTCTGGCGCTCTTCCTGGATCTCCAGGTAGACCTCTTTGCGGAAGACAGGGATGTCCCGCGGCGCCTGGATCCCGATCCGGACCTTTTCGCCCATGATCGACAGCACCGACACCTCGATGTCGTCGCCGATCATGATGGACTGATTGGACTTGCGTGTAAGGACGAGCATGAACAGGGCACCTCCCGTGCCGTGGTGCTACTCAACCATGTTCGACGCTTCGCCGCAAACACCGTGAAACCCGCAGTTCGGCGCACCGGGGCGATGACGGATGGGTCCAGCGGCCACTTCTTGTAGCCTGCGGCCGGGTCATGCCACGACGTTCACTGCGCCCCCATCTCAATCAGATCCGCGCCTGGGTCCGCCAGGGCCGCACGGACGCCTGGATCGCTCATCAGCTGGAGGTCACCGTCCAGCAGATCGAAGCCTTCAAGCGCGAGAACGATCTCGCGCCTGCAGAGGAGAGCCAGAACGGCGCTCCCGCCGCAGATTTCGACGATGAGATCGATCTTCGCGCCGAAGACGACGCGCTCATCGCCGCCGAGCTCGAGGCCGCCGAGGCCGCCCGCGCCGAGGAGGAAGCACGCAAGGCCGAAGAGGCCGCTGCGCGCAAGGCCGCCGGCGAGGACGAGCCCGACGAGGACGGTGACGACGAGGATTCCGGCGCGCGCAAGCGCCGCCGCGGACGTCGTGGTGGCCGCGGCCGTCGCGGCAAGAGCACGCAGACGGGCTTCGAGGGCACCTTCGATCACGGCGACGAGGGGTACGGGCTCTGGCTCGACCCCGCGGTCGCGGACTCGGCCGTGTACGCCGAGCACTGGGCCGGGCATCGTCCGGTCGAGGTCGTGATCGAGGAGGACCAGATCGTCATCCGCCGCGCGGGCGAGGCCCCCGCCGATGACGATGGCTCCTCCGACGACGAGTAGCCGCCGCGATCCCGCCTACGCGCGCGCGCTCGACTTCGAGCGCGCGATGCGCATCGCCTCAGGTCTCGCCTGGCCGATCCCGCGCGGCCTGCTGATCGCCGACCCCGCGCACCCGCTGGTGTGGGACGTCAACACGCTGTGGCTCGACGACGTCGGGGATGCGACCGCCGACGAGCTCGTGGCGGAGGCCGCGCGTCTGCAGGCCCCCGCGGGGCTCGCCCACCGCTCCGTGCTGGTGGTCGACGAGCACGACTGGACGCGCCTGTCCCCCGGCTTCTCCGCTGCCGGGTACATGGTGCAGGTCAACGCGGTGATGGTCCACCGGGGTGCCGCGCCTCCCGCCCCCGCGGAAGAGGTCGACACCGACGCCGATCCGGCGGCGGTGAGGCCCGCCGCGACCGCGTACATCGCCGCCGAGCCGTTCGGGGCCGATGCCGACGCGGCAGCCCAGGTCCTCTCGCACGTTCTGCGGCGCCCTGGCGGCGTGGAGGAGCGCTGGTGCACGATCTCCCGCGATGGGGCTGTCGTGGCCTATGCGCGCCTCTGGCAGGCCGGAGACGCGGCGCAGGTCGAAGATGTCGTCGTCCTGGAGCCCTGGCGCCGCCAGGGGCTGGGGCGCGCCGTCGTGGCGGCCGCCACGCGCGCTGCGCTCGCAGCGTCCCCGGACTTTCTGTTCATCGTCGCCGATGACGACGACTGGCCGAAGGACCTGTACGCGTCGCTGGGTTACGAGCCGGTCGGCCGGCTGGCGATCTTCCGTCAGGTGCCGCCGGCCGACTGAGCGGCGTGCTCAGAGCCGGCGCCCGCCGGCGAAGTCCCTCGCCCCGCGGACGTAGCGGGCGAACGTGGCGTCTGCGATCAGCCGGGGGTCCCAGAGCGCGGGGTGGTCGGGCGCGAGGCCGTGCGCGATCTCGACCACCCAGTCGGTGCCCTGCTCGTAGAGATCGGCGAGCTCCTCGACCGTGAACGGCCCGCCGAGGCGACGGCGCAGCTGGATGAGGGTCTGCGCGATGAGGTCGTGTGCCTTGCCCCGGAGGCGGTCGTCGGGGAGCCCGTCGACCCGCTGCTCTCCTTCACGCCACTGTTCCAGCGCCCGCTCGACGTCAGCCATTTCGGCGGCCAGGCTAGCGGGCCTTTGGTCAGGGCCCTTCGGGCAGGCCCTTCAGCGAGTACGCCCGCTCACCGGGCTTGACCATCCCGAGCCTGCGCGCCTCCTGCTCGAGCGCCTTCGGGCTCTGCAGCGCGGCCCGCCGTGCCCGCAGCTCACGGTTCTCCCGCTCCAGGGCGGTGACCTCCGCGCGCTTGGTCTTCGCCTCCTGCCACGACGACCAGTAACCGCTCAGCGGGCGGATGTAGAGCGCGAGGATGAAGAGCAGGACGAGGACGAGCGCAAGGCGCCCGACCCGGTCCCAGCGGATGCGAGAGGTGGGGACGGCGGTCACAGGTCGGTCGTTCGCCGTGGATGGCGGTCTTCCTGCCGGGCTGCGTAGTTATGTCGCAGTCCTGCGCTCATGGGGTGCAGGTGGTCGTTCAGGGTCGGGGGTGTGAGCATTCCGCGCGCCCACAGCTCTCGCAATGCGCACACCCAGGCGCGGATCGTCGATGTGTGCCGTCGGCAGCGGGGTGTGATCGAGCACGGGCAACTCGTCGAGGCAGGGCTCGGGCCGCGCGGCATAGCTGAGCGGGTCCAGGCGCTCACCCTGTTCGTCGTCACCACCCGCGTGTACGCGCTGAGTCCGGTAATCACCGACGACGCGCTCCGGGCCGCGATGGTGCTGTCTGTGCGCGGCCGCACGATCCTCAGCCACTGGTCGGCCGCAGAGCTGCTCCAGATGGCAGACCGGCCGTCGCAGTTCCACCACGTGACGACCACGGGATGCGCTCGGTCGCGTCCGGGGCTTGTCGTTCACCGCACGCGGGTCGAACTCCCGGCCCGCCGGGTGCGCGGGCTGCCGGTGACCGAACCTGACCGCGTGCTCCTCGACCTCGCGGTGGGTGTGCGTGGTCGGCCGCTGGAGCGCATCGTCGCGGAGACGCTGTTCCGCCGGCTCCTCACCGAGGAGGGCGTGCGCGCCGCCCCGAGCGCCTATCCCGGGCACCCGGGCGCGAGCAACCTCGCTCTCATCAACCCTGATGCCGCCCGCAACCGTAGGACCGAGACGCCGCTTGAAGAGGAGGCGTTGACAAAGCTCGACATCCTCGGGCTCCCGCCGTTCGTCTGCCAGTACGACCTGTTCGGGCAGAGTGGCCGGCGCTACCGGGCCGACTTCTTCTGGCGCGAGTACGGCGTGCTCCTGGAGACGGACGGGCGCTCAGCGCATCAGCGCCGCATGGACTTCGAGAAGGACCGCGACCGCGACAACGACCTCCTCGCGGTCGGCCTGCGCACCATGCGGGTGACGCGTCGGCAACTGCGAGCACGCACCTTCGGCCCTCAGTTGCGGGCGACGCTGGGGGTGTGAGCATTGCGCGACGTCACACGTCTCGGAATGCGCACACCCCCGAGCGGGGGACGCCCTACGACCGGAAGACCGACCGCCCCGGGTACGTCGCGTCGGCGCCCAGCGCCTCCTCGATCCGCAGCAGCTGGTTGTACTTCGCCACGCGATCGGACCGCGACGGCGCGCCCGTCTTGATCTGCCCGCAGCCGGTCGCGACGGCGAGGTCCGCGATCGTCGTGTCCTCGGTCTCGCCCGAGCGGTGCGACATGACCGCCGTGTACCCCGCCTGGCGGGCGATCTTGATCGCCTCGAAGGTCTCGGTCAGCGTGCCGATCTGATTGACCTTGATGAGGATCGAGTTGCCGACGCCCAGCTCGATGCCGCGCGACAGGCGTTCGGGGTTCGTGACGAACAGGTCGTCGCCGACGAGCTGGACCGTCGAGCCGATCTTGTCGGTGAGGATCTTCCAGCCGTCCCAGTCGTTCTCGTCCATGCCGTCCTCGATCGAGAGGATCGGGTACTTGCCGGCGAGCTCGGCCCAGTAGGACGCCATCTCCTCGGAGGACAGCTTGCGGCCCTCGTGCTCGAGGTCGTAGACGCCGTCGGAGTAGATCTCCGACGTCGCCGGGTCCAGCGCGATCGCAACGTCCTCGCCCGGCGTGTAGCCCGCGGCGCTGATCGCCTCGACGAGCTTCTGCAGCGCCTCCTCGTTGCTCCCCAGGTCCGGAGCGAAGCCACCCTCGTCGCCGCCGGCCGTGTTCAGGCCCGCCTTCTTCAGCGTGCCCTTCAGCGCGTGGAAGACCTCAGCGCCGATCCGCAGGCCCTCGCTGAACGTGGGCGCCCCACACGGGATGATCATGAACTCCTGGAAGTCCACCTTGTTGTCCGCGTGCGCGCCGCCGTTCAGGACGTTCATCATCGGCACAGGGAGCAGGTGCGCGCTCTCGCCGCCGAGGTACTTCCAGAGCGGCAGGCGCTCCTCGGCCGCCTGCGCGTGGGCCGCGGCGAGCGAGACGCCGAGGATCGCGTTCGCGCCGAGGCGGGACTTGTTGGGCGTGCCGTCCAGCGCGATGAGCTTCTTGTCGAGGGCCGTCTGGTCCGCAGGATCGTCGCCCGCGATGGCCTCGGCGATCTCGCCGTTGACGTTGACGACCGCCTGCGTGACGCCCTTGCCGCCGTAGGCGTCGCCGCCGTCGCGCAGCTCGGTCGCCTCGAACTCGCCGGTCGACGCGCCGGAGGGAACCGCGGCGCGGCCCGTGGCGCCGGAGCGCAGGGCGAGCTCGACCTCGACGGTCGGGTTGCCGCGCGAATCAAGGATCTGGCGGGCGTGGACGCGTTCGATCTGGGACATGGGTGGGTCGGTGCTCCTTGGGTTCTCGTCAGTCGGTGGCCGCGCCGGCCTCGACGTCGGCGCGGTAGCGCGCCGAGGCCGCGCGCAGCGCGAGCTCAGGGTCGATCTTCAGCCGCCGCGCGAGCGAGACGGCGTTGAACAGCAGGTCGCCGACCTCGTCGAAGGCGGCATCACGGTCATCCGCCACGGGCTGCGCCCCGGCGGACTTGGCCCGGCGCTGCACCTTGCGGGCGTGCAGCAGGGCGGGAAGGTTCTCGGGGACCTCGCCGAAGATGCCGCGCTCGCGCCCGGGCTCCTCGGCCTTGATCTGGTCCCAGTTGCGCAGGACCTCTGCGGAATCCGCGACCTCGGTCTCGCCGAAGATGTGCGGGTGGCGGTGGATGAGCTTCTGACGCACGTGCTCGGCGACCTGCTCGAGGTCTCCGGCGCCACGCTCCTCGAGCAGCAGCGAGAGGAAGACGACCTGGAAGAGGACGTCGCCCAGCTCGTCGAGCATCTTGCCGTCGTCGCCCGCGTTGGCGGCGTCGGCGAGCTCGTAGGCCTCCTCGACGGTGTGCGGGACGATCGACTTCTCGTCCTGCTCGCGGTCCCACGGGCACTCGGCCCGCAGCCGGCGCGTGAGGTCATCCAGACGCCCCAGCGCCTGTGTCGTCTCGGCCCGGCTCACGCGGCGGAAGCTTACGCGGGCGGGGCTGAGGACGGCAGCGTGGCACCACACGCCTCGCTGAAGAAGTCCGCCAGGCACGAGGTCCTCAGTCGCCATTTCGTGCGATATGCGGCACGCCATGCGGTGAGCGCCTCCTGCCCGCGCCAGTACGCAAGCTCGCGCTTCAGCCCTGGGGCCACGTCCTGATACTTGAGCCGGCGGGACGGCGTGATGCTGCGGACCTCGAAGACCGCCCAGCCGTCATCGGTCGCCACAGGCCCGACGATCTCTCCCCGCCGGGTGCGGAACATCGCGCGCCGAAGCTTCTCGTTCTCTCCCCATGACGACTCGAACCGCAACACGCCGCCACCGCCGAGGTGGGTATCCACGTCGCCATAGCGCTCGATCACCGCCTGCCAGCTCCGACCAGCCTGAAGGGCGGTCCGCGCTGCGTGTGCGCGGCGACGGGTCAGCGTCATGACAAGCGCGACGCGTCGGCGCTCGTCCGTCCGAAGCACCTCCGGGTGCTCGCGCACGTAGGCCCGCACATCCGCGTCGGTGACCGCAGGGGGCTCGGAAACCAGCCTCTGCTCGACTTGCGCTCGCAGGGTCTCCGCCCATACGGCGCCGCGCAGATCATCGATGGTCAGCCCCGAGCGCTCCAGGTCGCCGGCGGTCAGGTACCGCGTGCGGCGCATCTCGCCTATGTGCGCGTCGAGTTCCGCGTCGGTGACGGTCACGGTGACGCCGGCGTCGCGCGCCTCAGCCATGAGCCACTCTGCCTCGATGAGCGACAGGATCGCCCATCCGGCGTTCCGGCCCGGGAGCGTGATGCCCAAACGCTTCGCGCGTACAGGGTCGTACGTGTAGCGGATCCACCGATCCGCTTCCGCGCGATCAACGACTCCATCGCCGCCGCCCTGGTCGATCACGGCCACGGCAGTCGACTGCGCCCGGACAGGAGCCGGCACCAGAACGACGACGAGCAGCGCCCCGAAGAGCGCTGCTCGCCAGCGAAACCGTTCAGCCAAGTGCTAGCGCGGCGTCGTCTGCGCACCCGGAGGCGCGGCAGGCGTCGGCTGGGGCTGCTCGCCGCCGGGCTGCTGTGCGCCACCCTGCGCCGGCGTGGTCGCCGTGTTCGTGTTCGGTGCCTTGGCGTTCTTGCAGTCCTGGATCACGTAGCCCTCGCGGCAGTTCGTCCGCTCCTTCCAGCGCTCGCGGTACTCCTTCACGAACGTGTCGAGGGACTTCTGCTGGTTCTGCGACGCGAGCAGCGACTTGATCGTCGGCGTGGCTTCCTTGACCGACTGCTGGTCCTTCGCGGTGATCTTCGTGACCCGGGCGACGTAGTAGCCGAACTGCGTCTTGATCGGGCCGATCGTCGTGTCCTTCTTGGCCGCGAAGACCGCGTCGTCGAGCGCCTTCTCCTGCTGGCCCTTCGTGACGCCGGCGAGCTTGCCGCCCTGGTCCTTGGACGCCTCGTCGATGGAGTAGCGCTTGGCGACAGCCGCCCAGCTCTCGCCGCCCTCGAGGGCCGCCTTCGCGCGGTCGGCCTGCTCCTTGGTCTTCGTCAGGATGACCAGGAGGTCGCGGCTCTCCGGCGTCGCGAACTGCGCCTTGTTCTTGTTGTAGTAGTCCGCGATCTGCTGGTTGGAGACCTTGTCCTTGCCCTTGGTGATCTTCGCGACCAGCTTCTGCTGGAGCTGCTCGACCTCGAGCTGGAACCGGATGTCCTCCTCGGTGGAGCCGGACTCCTTCAGGAACTTCTTGTAGTCCGCATCCTTCGGGAACGCCTGCTTCTTCTGCTCGGCGAACGCCTTGTCGATGTCGGCCTTGGTGACCTTGATGTCCTGCTCCTCGGCCTCGCCCTTGACCCACTGCGCGGCGATGAGGAACCCGAGCACCTGGTCGCGAAGGCCCTCCCACTCCTGCTTGCACTGCGCCTTGTACTGGGCGTCAGTGGTGGTGGGCTGACCCTTCGCCGGCTTCGGCGCGGTCTTCTTCTTGTTCGCGATGCACTTGGTGTAGTTCGGCGGGTCGGGCACCGGGATGGGATCGGACCCAGGAGTCTGCCCGCTGCGGTTGGCAGCGATCGACATCCAGTGGTTGAAGTCCTCCGTGGTCACCACCCCGTCGCCGGGTGCATCGGAGACCTTGGCGACGCCGTTGCCCGGCACGCTCTCGCCACAACCGGAGAAGACGACACCGATCGCGAGCACAAAAAAGGCGCCGAGCGCCAGGGGAAGACGTGTGAAGGACATGACCTATCCGGGTAGTGGGACCGTTGGCGATAGTAGCGAGTCCCCTAACCCCGGGCAGGCCTCGGGGATGCTTCTTTACGCGAACTTCATCAAGTTTCACGGGGCCTTTAGGCGGCCACGGCCTCCTCGCTGACCACCGAGAGCAGCACGTCAGCCGCGTGGATGACCGCCGGGAAGCGCTGCTGCGGATCGTTGGAGACCCGCACCGAGAGCTGGCTGCGCCCCGACTCGTACAGCGCCCCGGGGATCTCCGCGCGGATGGCCTTGGCCTGGTGTGACGTGAGATCGAGCGGCGTGACGGCGAGCCGGTCGCCCTTGAAGGAGACGGCGGTCGCGCCCGCCCGGCCGAGCTTGATCCGCGCCACCTGGAGGTCGAGCAGGTTCGCCAACGGCTGCGGGATCTCGCCGAAGCGGTCCTCGAGCTCGTCGCGCAGCAGCCCGAGCTCGGCCACCTCCCGTGAACCCGCGATCCGGCGGTGCACGTCGATCTTGGCCTGCTCGTACGGGATGTAGTCCGCGGGGACGTACGCGTCGACGTTGATGTCCAGGCGCACGGGCTCGGGCGCCTCGTCGAGATCCTCGCCCTCCGCGGCCGCCATCTCGCGCACGGCGTCGTCGAGCATCTGGAGGTAGAGCTCGAAGCCGAGCGCCGCCACGTGGCCGGACTGCTCGTCGCCGAGCAGGTTGCCGGCGCCGCGCAGCTCGAGATCGCGCATCGCGACCTTGAAGCCCGCGCCGAGCTCGGTGTAGTCCGACAGGGCGCTCAGGCGCTGCGCCGCCTCGGGCGTCAGCGCCGCGTGGCTGGGATACAGCAGATACGCGTACGCGCGCTCGCGGCCCCGGCCCACCCGGCCGCGGATCTGGTAGAGCTGCGACAGGCCGAACAGGTCCGAGCGATCGACGATCAGCGTGTTCGCCTGCGGGATGTCGATGCCCGACTCGATGATCGACGTCGAGACCAGCACGTCGGCCTCACCGCGCAGGAAGCCCATCATCCGCGCCTCGAGCTCGGATTCGTCCATCTGCCCGTGTGCGACCTCGAATCGCATCTTCGGGCAGAGCGCGCGCAGGCGCTCGGCGGTCTCCTCGATCGAATCGACGCGGTTGTGGAGGAAGAACGCCTGCCCGTTGCGCGCGTGCTCGCGCTCGAGCGCCTGCTTGACGAGGTCCTCGTCGTACTCGCCGACGAACGTCTTGACCGGGCGGCGGCCCTCGGGCGGCGTCTCGATCGTCGTGATGTCGCGCAGGCCGGCGAGCGACATCTGCAGCGTGCGCGGGATCGGGGTCGCGCTCATCGAGATGACGTCGACCTTCAGCTTCATCTGGCGCAGCAGCTCCTTCTGCTTGACGCCGAAGCGCTGCTCCTCGTCGATGATCAGCAGCCCGAGCTCCTTGGCCCGCACGTCGCGGGACAGGAGGCGGTGCGTGCCGATGAGGATGTCGACCTTGCCCGTCCCGAACGCGGCGATCGCCTCCTTCTGCTCCGCGGCCGAGCGGAACCGGCTGACGTGGTCGATCGTGAACGGGTAGTCGCGCAGCCGCTCGGAGAACGTGCCGAAATGCTGCTGGGCGAGGATCGTCGTCGGCGCGAGGACGAGCACCTGCCTGCCGCCGGCCGCCGCCTTGAACGCGGCGCGCAGCGCGACCTCGGTCTTGCCGTACCCGACGTCGCCGCAGATGAGGCGGTCCATCGGGCGGGGCGCCTCCATGTCGCTCTTGACGAGCTCGATCGCCTCCAGCTGGTCGGCGGTCTCCGTGTACGGGAAGCGCGCCTCGAACTCGCCCTGCCACTCGCCGTCGGGATCGAACGCGTGGCCGGTGCGGCGCTTGCGCTCGGCGTAGAGGTTGAGCAGCTCGCCCGCGAGCTCCTGGGCCGCGCGCCGTGCGCGAGCCTTGAGGTTGTCCCACCGCGCGCCGCCGAGCTTGGACAGCGACGGCTCGCCGCCCGCCGCACCGAGGTAGCGGCTGATCTTCGCCAGCTGCTCGGTGGGCATGTAGACCTTGTCCTCGCCCTGGAACTGGAGCTGGAGGTAGTCGCGCGTGACGCCCGCGACGGTCTTCGTCTCGAACCCGGCGAACCGGGCGACGCCGTGGTCCTCATGGACGATGTAGTCGCCCGTGCGCAGATCGGTGAACGACCGCAGCGCGCCGCGCCGCCGGCCGCCGAGCTGCTCGCCGCGCGTCTCGGTGCGGCGGCGGCGGATCAGGCGGTGCTCGGGGAAGACCGCGAGCTTGAGCTGCGGGGCGACGAACCCGTCCCGCAGGCGCGCCTGGGCGAAGCGCAGCACGGGCTCGGACGAGGCCGGATCGCCGGCGCCCATCCACGACGCCTTGACCCGCGCGAGGTTGTACGCCGCGCGGTCGCCCTCACCCTTCTGCGGCCAGGTGACGATCGT
The DNA here is from genome assembly GCA_016463765.1 of Solirubrobacteraceae bacterium. Classification (GTDB taxonomy): domain Bacteria; phylum Actinomycetota; class Thermoleophilia; order Solirubrobacterales; family Solirubrobacteraceae; genus Svornostia. The sequence continues at coordinate 40,598 of JAEMQS010000013.1, forward strand.
GCGGTAGCCGGAGCGGACCTGCTTTTCGAGCTCGGTCTCGGCCTCCTTCAGCGAGCGGGCCGCCGTGTCCGCGCTCTGGGCGCGCAGCGTGATCGGCTGATCGGACTCCAGCGCGCTCAGGCGGATGCGCGCGCGGGCGTCGAGCGCGCCCTTCACGTCGTCGGGCTTGACGTACAGGTCGTGCGCGTCGGCGTCGTGGAACGCGGCGCACACGTCGTCCCAGTGGTCGCGCAGCACGGGCGCGAGCTCCTCCTCGGCCGCGAGGATGACGTCCGCCCCGGGGACGAGGTCGAGGAACGCGCCGAAGCGGTCGACGGGCAGCAGCTCGGCGACGTCCGGGCGGTCCTCGTCGCTGTCCGTCGCACTGACGGCGGCCAGCTCGCGGTGCTCGACGGCCAGCTCGGCGGCGGGCGCGACCTCGACCTCTGTCGCGTCGCCCAGCGAGCGCTGCGTGAAGGTGGAGAACCAGCGCAGCGATTCGATCTCGATGTCGAACAGCTCGACGCGGATCGCGCGATCCTCGGTCGCCGGATAGAGGTCGAGGATGCCGCCGCGGATGGCGAACTGGCCGCGGTCGTCGACCTGGTCGACCCGCTCGTAGCCCGCGGCCACGAGCTGCTCGGCGGCCTCGTCGAGGTCGAGGAGCTCGCCGACCTTCAGCGTGAAACCGTGGGGCCGCAGCTCGGGGTCGGGCACCTTCTCGGACAGCGCGACGGCCGAGACGACGACGACGGGCGGTTCGCCGCCCGGCGCGATGAGCGCGTCGAGCGCGGCGACGCGCAGGCCCACGAGGTGCGGCGGCGGCGCGAGGTGCGACTCGTAGGTGACGCCGCGGCTCGGGTAGTAGCGCACCGGGCGGGGCGACAGCCACGCGCGCAGGTCGGTCGCGAGATCGCGCGCCTGCCGGTCGTCGGCGGCCACGACGAGCACGGGGCGGGCCTCGGCCGGTGCGTCGGCGAGCGCCGCGATGAGGTACGGCCGCAGCGCCGAGGAGACGAACGCACGGCCGCCGTCACGCTGGAGCGTGACCGCGTCAGGAGACTCGTCGAGGTGGCTGAGGAGGGGGCGCAGCGTCATGAAGCGGGCACGCGCAGCGACCGCGCAGATGCGCGGCCCGGACGTACGCGACCCACTCTAGGCGGTGGCTCTCAGGGCTCTGCGGGGTGCGTCACGCACCACCAGATCTCGGTCAGCGCGCCGGCCAGTTCGTCGACGTCGCAGCTGGCCGAACCACGCACGCCGAGCATCTGCTGCACCGAGCGCTCAGAGGTCCAGGTCATCGCCTCCGCCAGCACCGCCGCCTTGCGGTCGCCGAGTTCGGGACGGATGGCCAGGATCCACGTCGCGGTCGTCGCCGACGCGGAGCGCATGTTCTCGCGCCACGCCTCGCGGACCTCCGGGTCGTACTCGGCCAGCTCGATGATCCCGGCGAACACCGGGGCGTGACTCAGCGAGGTCCGCAGGCCCGCGGACATGATCTCCTGCAGCTGGTCGCGCGTGATGTCGGGGTCGGCGATGGCGTCCCCCGCGATGTCGTGCCAGTCCTGCACCGCCGTGTCGTGGAGCGCCTCGATGAGATGCCGCTTATCCGGGAAATGCAGGTAGAACGTGGCGCGAGACACCTCGGCCTCGGAGGCGAGTTTCGACACCGTCAACGCCGCGACGGAGTCTCCGCGTTCCAGCATCCGGCGCGCCGCGTCGAGGATGCGCTCACGGGTCGCGGCACGACGCGCGGCGCCGACGCGGGCCTGCACGGTGAAGGTGCGCGTGGCGGTCATCGCGGGTGCCGGTCCTTCCGAGGCATGGTCAACATCTGCTCAGCGTATACCCGGTTGTACACACTGGCCATCCGGATGGACTACCGATCGGGTCGCGGCCCTGCCGTGGCCTCGATGTTCAGCCGGACGTAGCGCGCGACCTCGAAGTCGCCCAGCTGCGCCAGGACGGCGCCGACGAAGGCGTCGTGCGAGGCCGGATCGAGCCGCTCGAGGTGGGCGCCGAGCATCACCGTGCGCAGATACTCCTCCGGCGCCCCGGCGGTGGGCACCTTCCGGGGCTCCAGCCAGCACCGCACGTCCGTGAACCCCGCGGCACGCAGCCGCTCCTCGGTCTCCCGCGCCCCGGCGAACGTCCAGGGGTCGAAGCCCGCCAGCGCCTCGGCGAACGGCGGCGACGAGCTGGCGTTCGCCGCCGCGAAGCGCACGTCGGCGACGTTGCCCGCCCCGCCGCACTGGGCGACCAGGCGCCCGCCCTCACGCAGGACCCCGTGCAGACGGGTGAACAGCGCGTCATGGTCGGCGACCCAGTGCAGGGTCGCCGTCGACAGGATGGCGTCGACCGTCGTCTCCAGCTCCAGCGTCGTCAGGTCGGCGACCCGCACGTCGGCGCCCTCGCCCAGGCGCTCGGTCGCCAGCGCCACCATCGCCGGGGACGCGTCCACCGCGATGACGTGCCCGCGCGGCAGCCGCGCGACCAGCTGCTCGGTGACGGCGCCCGCGCCGCAGCCCGCGTCGAGGACCGTCTCGTCACCCGCGAGCGTCAGCCGGTCCAGCACCTCGTGGCCGAGCGCGACGACGCCCGTCGCGACGCGGTCGTAGCTGGGCGCGTTCCAATCGTGCGGGCTCATGGGCCCACCGTAACATACGGCCGTATGTTTTCTCAAACACCGTCCGGAGCGTCGCCGTACGCGGCCTCCAGGCCGGCGGCGGTCGCCTCGACCTGCTCGCGGAGCCCCCGTACGTCGACGGCCAGCGCGTGCTCGCCCGCCTCCTCCTCCGTGACGGCCATCCGGACCAGCCGCGCGTTGATCCCGCCGAGCTGGGCGTTGACCTCCTCCATCTGCGCCAGCGACCGGTGCAGGACCGCCCGCAGCTCCTCCAGCGCCTCGCGTTGATCGCGCAGCGCCGCGAGCGTGCCCGCGGACGCCGCGGGCCGCGGACCCGCGGCCGCCGCCGTGAGCTCCGCCAGCCGGCGGTCGAGCGCCGGGACATCCTGCGCCGCGAGGTACGTCCACACGCGCTGCGAGCGCGCCGCGATCTTCTCGATCGCCCCCACGAGTCCGTCGATCTCGGACCCGACCTCGGCGAAGGACAGCGACGAGCCGGCAATCGTCTGGCGCACCGTGCCCGCCTCGCGCCGGGCGCGCTCGACGTGCGCCCTGATCGGGGGCGCCAGATCGCCCGTCTTCAGGCGGCGCTGCTCCTTCGGGCGGGCGCGGCCGTAGACGTCGTCGCCCACCCGCTCGGCCTCGTCGCCGTCGAAGAACGTCAGCGCCACCAGCGCCAGGTACACCACGACCGCCACGCCGAGCAGCCACGTCGTCCCGAGCAGCAGCGCCCCGGCCGCGACCGCCGCGGTCACCAGGATCGTCACCGGCTTCGTCGCCGCGTTGACGACGAGCGCGCGCTGCAGATGGCTTCTGGTGACCTCGCGCGCCACGGTCAGAAGAAGCTCGAGATCGACCGGTAGACGGCCTCGATCTGCTTCGGGTCTCCGGTGAACGCCTTGCCGCCCGACGCCTGCGCGATGCGCTCCAGCGCCGCCTTGTTGGCCTGCCGGCCGTAGGCGATCGTGTACACGCGGACCGCCTCGCCCTCCTGCCCCGTCTGGCGCTCGAGCGCCGCGACGAGCTGGTCGACGGTCGACGACGACTGGTTGTCCTCGCCGTCGGTGAGCGCGACCACCGCGTTGATCCGCGTGTCGTCGTCCAGCGCGATGATCTTGCCGACGCCGTCGCCGATCGCGTCGTACGCCGCCGTCTGCCCCTCGGGCAGCAGGCCGTCCACGGTCGAGCGCATCTCCGCCTGATTGCGGCCGAACGTCGCGAGGTCCACCAGCGGGAACACCCGGTCGTTGAAGGCGATCAACCCGATGCGGTCGCGGGGCGAGAGCTGACTGAAGAACGTCCTCAGCCCGCGCTTGGCCTCCTCGAGCTTGCCCTCCTCACCCATCGAGCCGGACGTGTCAAAGACGAGCTGGATGTTCGCCGGCTTGCGGTCCTCGCGCCAGGCGCTCTTGATCCGGGCCAGGACGCGCGGCTCGGGCAGCGACAGGGTGCGCGCAGGCTGTTCGGGGTCGACGCCGTTGGCGGTCGTGATCGGCGGGATCGGCTTCGCGTCGGGGTCGCCCGGGCGGAAGCCGGCCTTCGCCGCGACCTCGGGGGTGATCCGCTCCTCGAGGAAGGCCTGGAACGCCGCGGCTCCCTGCTTCTGCTCGGCGGTCACCCACGGTGCGTCGAGGACGATGAACGGGTTGTCGCTGTCGAACGTGCCCTCGCGGGGGTAGAGCGCGACGAGCTTCGGCTGGCCGCCGCGGTCGCGGTTGAAGTCCAGCAGCGTGACCTCCTCCATCGCCACCGCGGAGGCGTAGGCCGGGCCATAGCGCTTCATCTGCTCGGCGAAGAACAGCGTCGTGTCGCCGTAGTGCACGATCGAGCGCTCGATGTCCCGGATCTGCTTGCGGACCGACGGCTTCTCGACGTCCTCGACGGTGAGGCCCTCGCGCTTGCCCGTCGCCGCGTAGTACTCGGCGGCGACCGCGGACAGCCCGGACGTCGAGAAGTCGGGGTTCGTGTGGCCGAGCTTGAACTTGCCGTACTCCGGGCGGCCGAAGGCGGCCCAGCCGCGTTCGGAGGTCGCCAGCTCGAGGATCCGGTCGAACCCGACCTGCTTCTCCGGCCAGCCGAGGGTCTTCGCCAGCGGTTCCCACATCGCGATGACGAGCGGCGTGCGGACGATCGACGGGTTGTCGTCGGGCGCCCACTCCTGGTCGGCCTGGAAGTTCAGCAGGCGCCCCCACAGCGACGACGCCGGCGACCACACGACGGGACGCAGCTGCTGCTTGCCGATCTGGTCCTGCGCCTCGCCCGAGGAGACGACCTGCGCCTCCACGAAGACCGGCCGGCCGCCGACCTCCGCGCCCTGCTCGTTGAAGGCGCGGACCAGCGGCTCGAGCAGCTGCTCCTTCTCCGGCGAGTAGGCGAAGGGGACCCGGACGGCGTCGTCCGCCGCGGTGGTGGCCGCCGCGCCGCTGCCCGACCCGCCGCCGCCCTCGTCCGAACCGCCCATCGAGACGATCGCGGCGATCGCGACGGCCCCGATCGCGACGAGGATGATGAGCAGGCGGCCGGTGCGCATGGGCCGCGAAATCTAGTGGGCCTGTCCGGAAGTTGTGTGCGGCATTCCGGGATGCCCGGACGCGGCTGCGTGGTGACGGTGGCCGCCAAGCGTGCCCCCGGCACGTGACGGTGGACGCCGGCGCCGCGCAGGCGTGGATCGGGCGCCCGGAATGCCCGCAGAACTTCCGGACAGGCCCACTCAGAGTGTGGCGCGGCCGAGGACGAGATCCTCGGCGGTGTCGCGCGCCCGGTCGATGAGCGCGCCGACGTCTGCGGCAGGCTCCGTGAACCGCCCGAGCACCCACGACGAGACGATCTCCGGGTCCGTGCTGTCCGGCCGCCCGACGCCGATGCGGATGCGCGCGAAGTCCGGGCTGCCGAGATGCGCCTTCAGGGACTTCAGGCCGTTGTGACCGGCAAGGCCGCCGCCGAGCCGCGCGCGGATGTCGCCGAACGGCAGGTCGATCTCGTCATGCAGGACGAGCACGCGGTCGAGCTCGACCTTGAACGCCCCGCGCGCGGGACCGACCGAGCGGCCGGTCTCGTTCATGTAGGTCTGCGGCAGCAGGACGGCCACCCGCGGGCGGTCACCGATTGGCACGCGCCCTTCGGCGAGCAGCCCCTGGTACTTCTTCTTCGGCTTGCCGAGGTCCCAGCGCTCGATGAGCGCCTCCGCGACGTCGAAGCCGACGTTGTGCCGGGTCCCCGCGTACCGGGAACCCGGATTGCCGAGCCCGACGATCAGCCAGTCGGCGGGCGCCGACGCCCCCCGCAGCCGCATCGGGCGGTGGTGCTACTCGTCGGAGCCGCCGGCGTCGCCCGCGGCCTCGCCGCCGGCCTCGCCCACGACTTCGGTCTCGGTCTCGACGCCCTCGTCGGCCTCGGTGGAGAGGCGCGGCGCGGTGACGCTGTAGAGCACGACCTCGTCGAGCCCTTCGCCCACGAGCGTGACGCCGTCGGGCACCGGGATCGTGTTCACGAAGACGGTGTCGCCGATCTCGACGGTGGAGGCGTCGACCTCGAGCACCTCGGGGATCGACGTCGGGAGCGCCTCGACCTCGACCTCGCGGGCCTGCTGCTCGAGGACGCCGCCCTCCTTGATGCCGGGGGCGTTCTCGTAGTTGAGGATCTCGACGGGGACCGTCGCGGTGATGGCGACGTCCAGCCGGACGCGGACGAAGTCGACGTGCGTCGTCACGCCGGTGACCGGGTGGCGCTGGGTCTCCTTCACGACGGCGGTGCGGGACTCGTCGCCGAGGCTGAGCTCGAGGACGGCGCCGGACGAGGCGAGCGCGATGCGCAGCTCGCGGGCGTCGACGTCGAAGGCCAGCGGCTCGCCGTCGCCTCCGTAGAGGACGCCGGGAACGCGGCCTTCGCGGCGAAGGCGCCGCGCGGCGCGGGAGCCGCCGCTGACGTCGCGGGCGGCGATGGGAAGCTTGGTGGCGGTGGAGGACATGCGACGGACGAGGGTAGCGGACGCGCAGAGCCAGTGGCCGCCGGGCCTTTCTGCGGGACACGATGTCTCGTCCGGTGGTACGGTCTGGAATCTGGCTCATACGGAGGACGATCGTGCTGCGCTCACGACGCCGGACCCTCACCCTGGGTGGCCTCGCCGCCCTCACCGCCCTGACCCTTGCCGCCGGCCCCGCCTCCGCGGCGATCACGATCGGCGCGCCGCTGAACCTTCCGGCCAACGTGGCCGCCGGCTGCGAGCGGTCCCCGAGCCTGTTCGGGTTCTTCGGCCCGGGCTCGCAGTTCACCGGCGCGACGAGCTGCACCTGGCTCGGAGCCGACCGCATCGCCAACCCCACGTGGACCACCCAGGTCCCGCGCGGGCAGTGGGTCGTCGTGCGCGTGCGCGTGCGGGCGGGCGCGACCGTCGGCCCGATGGCCGCCGTCATCCTCGGCAACCAGCGATCCCAGGTCGGCGCCGCGGGCGCGACGATCTGCTGCCGGGCCATGGCCGAGAGCGGCGTGTTCACGCCGGCGCCCAACCAGGTCACGCAGATCGACACCCGCATGCGCGCGGGCAACACGATCAGCGCGGCGACCGGCGAGCCGATCGAGACCGTCGACTACCTCGCCCTCAACGTGCTGGCCGCGGGCGTGGCGCTGCCCGTCCACGACACCGGCCAGTACACGGACATGGGCGCGGTCCGCTCGTCGGCGTTCTGGCCGGCGATGCGGACCAACCAGGAACAGGCGCTGAACAGCGGCTTCTTCGGGATGTTCCCGCTCATCCAGGCCGACCTCGAGCCCGACGCCGACGGCGACGGCTTCGGCGACGAGACCCAGGACTCGTGCGCGACGGACGCGTCCATCCGCGCCCGGCCCGTGGCGACCGCCGCGCAGTGCCCGCCGCCGGCGCCCGTCTCGAGCACCGGGCCCGTCATCGTGCCCGGCGGCCCCGCGGGCCCGTTCCTGGCGGGCCCCGGCATCGCCCGAGATGCCGTGAGCCTCGCGGGCACCACCACGGCGAGCGTCCCCATCCTCTGCCCCGCCGCCGCCCCCGCGGCGTGCACCGGAACCGTCGGCGCGCGCACCGTCGCGCGGCTGGCGACGCGCACCGCCCGGGTCGCGGCGACCGCGCGACTCACCCTGCGGGCGCGACCGTTCTCCGTGGCGCCCGGGCGACTCGGGCAGATCGCGCTGACGCTACCCGCCGCCGCCCGGCGTGAGCTCGCGCGACGGGGCCGTCTCGCCCTCGACGTCACCGTCAACCAGACCGCACCGAGCGCGTCGACGACGCGGCACCGCCTCACGGTCCGGCGCCTGGCGAAGATCGTGCGCGCCGCCCGCGCCGGCCGCGTCACGGTGCGCGTCCAGGACCTGGCCACCGCCGACGCCGCCAAGGGCGCGTCGTACGACCTGCGCCTCCCGAACGGGGACGTGATCGGCAAGCGCTTCATCTCGCCGCAGCCCGGCCGGGTGCGCAGCGTGACCTTCACCCTGACCGATGAGGGCCAGGCCGCACTCGCGCGCCGCAGGCGCCTGAACGCACGGATCGCGGCGAGCTACACCGACGCGGCCGGCAATCCGATCGGCGCCTCCCGTCCGGTCACGCTCCTCGCCCCGCGCTGACCGGCGCGCTACTGCGGTGGCGCGCCGAGCTGCTGCGTCTGCTGGATCATCTGCTGCATGTCCGTCCACGCGGGCTTCTTCGAGCTGTCGCCGAAGCGCAGCAGGCCCTTCTCGTGGATGGGCGAGTTCGGGCGCGGGTTGCCGCCGTCCCAGTTGGGCCGGACCCGGAACTCGCGCAGCGCCCAGTAGACCGCGCCGCCGAGCCAGGGCTTGGACCCGTAGACGGCCGCGCGGAACCGGATGAAGTCCTGCTGGAACTCGAACGTGCCCTTCTCCTCGACGGGCCCGTTGCGGTTCGCCTCCACGCCGAACTCCGAGACGACGACCGACTTGTTCGGGTAGCAGGCCCGCACGCTGTCGAGGTACTCCGACAGCGAGTCGCGGTCGGCGATGGCGCCGTTCGGGCCGGGATACCAGCCGAAGTAGTCGTTGACGCCGATGACGTCCAGCGGCGCGTACTCCTTGCGGCAGCCCGCGAACGGGTAGCCCGCCACCGCGATACCCACGGGACGCGTCGGATCCAGCGCCTTGGCCTGGCGGACCGCGCGCTGGATGTAGTAGCTCTGCACCGGGCCGGGCCGCGAGGACAGCTCGTTGCCGATCGACCACGTGACGACCGACGGGTGGTTCTGGTTGGCGAGGATGTTCGCCTCCAGCTCCTTGGCCGCCAGCCGCCGCACGTCGGCGCGGGCGAGGTACTGGGTCTTCACGGCGTAGACCGGGATCTCGGACCAGATCATGATCCCCGCCTCGTCGGCGAGCTCATGCAGCTGCGGGTGCAGCGGGTAGTGCGAGCGCAGGAGCGTCGCGCCGATCTCCTTCGTCTCGGCGATGATCGCCCGGCGCTGGGCGCTCCCGATCGCGAAGCCCAGGTTCGGGTCGTCCTCGTGGATGCCCATCCCGCGGTAGTTCAGCTTCTTGCCGTTCAGCAGCATGGTGCCGTCGGGCTGCAGCTTGATCGTGCGGATGCCCGTCTTGACCATCCAGCCGACGCGCAGCGCGTCCTCGCCGCGTCCGCGCACGTCGACGCGCGTCGTGTAGAGGTTCGGGCTTCCGGGCTCCCAGAGCTTCGGGTTGCGGACCGTGATGCGGCGCGAGACGGTCGCGAACTTCTTCGGCCCCACGGTCGCGGCGCCGAGCATCATCCGCCGGCCGCCGAAGTTCACCGTGGCGCGGATCCGCTCGGGGCGATCGCCGTAGTTGCGCAGCGTGGCGCGCACGAGCACCTTGGCGTCACACGCCGCGCAGTCCAGTTCGGGGCGGACGACCATCCTGGAGATGTCGACGCGGTCGATCTGGCGCAGGTAGACCTCGCGCAGGATGCCGCCGTAGTTCCACCAGCCGCCCGCGGGGGTCCCGGCCACGGTCAGGCCCGACGGCGGGAAGTCCGTGGGGTACCGGCGGTTGTCGACGCGGACGACCAGCCGGTTCGTCCCCTCGCGCTTGAGGTACCCGGAGGGCAGGCGGATCTCCCAGGGCAGGTAGGCGCCGTTGTTCGTCCCGACGGGCTTGCCGTTCAGCCACACGCGGGCGCGGTAGTTGACCGACTCGAACCGGATGACGTAGCTGTAGCGGCGCGAGGCGCTGGGCAGCTTGAAGTCCTTGCGGTACCACCCGACGGTGCCGACCATCGACTCGACACTCGTGTCCGTCGCGTTCCACGCGTTGGGCACCGTGGTCGCCGTCCAGCCGGCGCGGCTGGTCTGCCGCTGGAACCCCTGCGTGTCGCCCAGGCCCGTCTGGTCGAGCCGGAACAGCCACTCGCCGCCCATGATCAGGCGGTTGGTCGGGCCGGTCTCGTAGCCGAGGCCGGTCTTCGACAGCCCGCTCTGCGCGGACGCGGGCGAGGTGACGGCGAACGCTGCGACGAGCGCGACGAGCAGGGTGAGGAGCGTGCGAGGGGAAGTCATGCCGGAGCTTGCAACACGCGCATCGGCCGAAGGTCGCGCTGCGGTTCCTACGGGCAGCTCGACTCGCGGCCGATCGGCGCGCTCAGGCGCTGCAGGGTAACGGACGCCCCTGTCAGCGCCGACCCCTCGCGGCGCACGAGCACGCACTGGACGGTCGGCAGGCGCCCATCGGCCTGCCAGACGACGCGCGCCTGGCCCGTCTGACTGCCGAGGGCGTGCGATGTCGGCGCGTCGTAGCGGACGATCTCCAGATCGCCCGGTCCCCGCACGCGCGCCGTCGTGGCACGCGCGAGCGCCTCGCAGCGCGCATCCGGGCAGTCGAGCTGGTCGACGACGGTATCGCCGTCTCCCGCCAGCTGGGCGGCCAGGAGGTCCTCGACCTTCCCGCGCTCGACCGTGTCCGTGTACAGCCAGCGGGCCACGAGGAACGAGATCCCGAGGAAGACGACGACGGCGAGAGCGATGAGCGCGGCGCGCACGGCGCCGCAGGCTACCCCGCTACGCGGCGCGCTCGTCGTCGGCGTTGAGCTCGAGGAACCGCTGGACCGACGCCTCCTGCTGGGTGAGCCGCTCGGCGGTCGCCCTCGCGTGGTCGGCCGCCCGTTCGAGGAAGTCCTCCAGGCACGCCTCGGGGTCGTCGCTGAGCGGGTAGACGTGGGCGACGTCCTGCTGCGCGCAGGCGATCCCCATCGGGGGCCGGCCCTCCGCCAGCGCCCGGGCCCCGCAGACGGGCACGACGGTGAGATGGCGCTCGGGCGCTCGCAGCGCGACCGGGAGCAGCCGGTGGGCGGGCAGCTGGACGGAGAGGTCGATGGACCGGTCCACGCCGACCTTTCCGCCCGCGGCGTCGGCCAGCGGCTGGACCCAGACGGCGAGCACGGTGTCCGCGGCGACGATCGCGTCACGCAGCACGCGGGCCTGCTCGGCGTAGAGCGCCTCGGCGGAATCGCGGTCCTCGGCGTCATGCAGATCGAGGTCGACGGGCACGCGCAGGAGGTCGCTGGTCCCGACCTTCATCCCGGCGCCCCGCGCGCCATGGGCGACGTAGGTCTGGATGGTCCCGAGGTCGCGGCGCCCGTGGAAGATCACGGTGAGCGCGTCGGACATCGGCAGGCCGCCCACGCTCAGCGCCACCGCGGCTGAGTCGTCGGGTTCCAACAGCGCCCGCTGCAGCAGGTCGTCAGCGTCGTCCATCCTGCCCTCCTTCGGATCCTTCTCGTCCGTCCAGGTGATCGTCGCCCGGCGGCCTGTTCAGTGTTATCGACCGACAGGCGGAAACGACGCACCACGAGGTCGATAGATTGGCCGGACATGAAGCTGCTCTACAAGCCCCTCGGCATCGTGCTCGGCCTCCTCGCGGGCTGGCTCGGCCGCGAGGCGTTCCAGCGCGTGTGGGCGCTGATCGACCAGGAAGCGCCGCCGAAGCCGACCACCGAGGACGCGGGATGGGCCAAGGCGCTCACCGCCGCAGCGCTGCAGGCTGCGATCTTCGCGGTCGTCCGCGCCGCCGTCGACCGGGCGGGCGCGACGTGGTTCCGCGACTTCACGGGCGTGTGGCCCGGACCCAAGCATCAGGAGGCCGCAGAGGATGCGTGACCCGGGCCTGACCGCCGTCGGCACCTGGAGCGGCGGCGTCTTCATGCACTTCGGTGAGGAGATCGCCGAGGAGCGCCTGGTGCAGGTCCTGCGCCCCGGCGGCGGGATCGACACGGTCGTGACCGCCGACGTGTACGGCACGGGCGACGCCGACACGCTGCTCGGCCGTGCCCTGGACGGCGTCCCGCGCGACGAGTACTGCGCCGTCGGGATCGTCGGGCACGACTTCTACACCGGCGAGCGCGCCGGGGCCAAGGGCTTCCCCCGCTTCACCGACCCGGCGCTGCGCGGGCCGGAGGGCTACGGCGACTACCTGAAGATGGCGACCGAGCGCAGCCTCGAGCGGCTCGGGATCGACCGCTTCGACCTGCTCATGCTGCACAACCCGGACCGGATCGGGTACTCCGACCCCGCGGTGTGGGACGGCATGGCGGCGCTGCGCGACGCGGGGCTCACCCGGCTGCTCGGCGTGGCGCCCGGCCCGGCGAACGGCTTCACCCTCGATCTCATCTCGTGCTTCGAGCGGTTCGGCGCGCTCATCGACTGGGCGATGATCATCCTCAACCCGCTGGAGCCGTGGCCCGGTGAGCTGTGTCTGGGCGCCGCCGAGCAGGCCGACATCAGGGTCATGACGCGGGTCGTGGACTACGGCGGGCTGTTCTGGGGCGACATGCAGCCCGGGCACGAGTTCCTCAGCCGGGACCATCGCGCGTACCGCCCGCCGGGCTGGGTGGACGCGGGGCTGGAGAAGATCGCGCGGATGTTCCCCATCGCCGAGCGGCACGGCCTCACCCCACTCCAGCTGGCGTGTCAGTGGAACCTCGCGCACGGGCCGGTGGCGAGCGTCGTTCCGACGCTGCTGCAGGAGACGGGGCCGACCGCCAAGACCGTGGAGGAGCAGCGCGCCGAACTCGCGGCGCTCCCCGCCGAGGTGCGGCTCACCGCCGACGAGGTCGCGGAGATCCGGGCCATCGGCGACAACACCAACTCCATGGCGCTGAAGGGCGCGGCCCCCGATCACGAGGGTCCCGACCTGCCCGACCGCTGGACGATCGACCCCGAGCTCGCCGAGCTGGCGGGCCGGTGGCGCATCGACCCGGCGCGCGACCTTGCGCTGATCAGCTGACGGGCGCGACGCGCGCCATGAGCCGGCGCGCAATCCGCACGACCAGCTCGCGGTCGTACGTGGTGGCGAACGCGAAGCGCCGGTCCCCGTCCGCGCCGCGGTCCCCGAGATCACGGGCGACGAACGCGCCGGCGAAATGGGGTCCGAGGACGCAGACGTCCCACTCCTCCATGAGCGGGTCGCCGGCCTCGATCGTCGCCCCGCGGACGTTGCCGTCGGCGTGGTGCTCGAGCCCCTGACCGAGCGCCCCGACGAAGGCCAGGCGCTGCGCGAGGTCCGTGTAGCGCCGACGGGTGTCCCCGGTGTAGCGCTCGGCGGTCTGGAAGGTCGAGAGCAGGACGCCCGCGTGGTCGAGCCGTTCGGCGTGCGCCTCGAGTTGGCGCGAGAGGGCGAAGAGGAGGCGCTTCGGGCCCTCGCGGACATCGAGCAGGCCGGCCATCGCCTCGAACGGCGTGCCCTGCCCATGGTCGCCCGGAACCTTCCCGCCCGGCAGCGGGAGCCGTGCGACGGGCATGCGCGCCTCGGCCGGCAGGGGGCCGGGGCGGCCGAAGTACCACCCCTGCCCGTGCGTGGCGCCGAGGGCGCGGGCGCGCAGGAGGTGGTGGTCGTTCTCGATGCCCTCGGCGAGCACGAGCGCGCCCTTGCGCTCGGCGTGCGCGTTGACGGCGTGGACGGTCTCGGCGAGGTCGGCGGTCAGCGGCGCCTGGGTGAGCGCCAGGTCGAGCTTGATGACGTCGGGCAGCACGAACGGCATGAGGGCGAGCGACCGGGGGTCGACGCCGACATCGTCGAGCGCCAGCGCGACGCCACGCTCACGGAGGACCGGCAGCGTCTCGAGGATCGCTCGGGGGTGGTCGTTGAGCTCGCGCTCGGTGAGCTCCAGGATCGGCTGGAACATGGACTCAGCCCGCTGGAACAGCGCGAGCGCGCCGGGCGGCGGCGCAGTGGCCATGGCCTCGGGCTCGCAGTTGATGAACAGCGACCGGCGTAGACCGTGATCCACGGCGCCGCGGACGGCGGCCAGGCGACACGCCCAGTCCAGCTCGACGAGACGGCCGTGGGCCCGTGCGGCGTCAAACAGGAGGTCAGGGCGTGCCAGCGGCGACTCGCCCTTGACGCGGGCCAGCGCCTCGTACGCCACGACCTGACCCGTCGCGAGGTCGACGATCGGCTGGTACGCAGGTTCGAGCAGCTCGTCCCGCAGGATGCGGTCGAGCTCTGACGCGGGCGCAGCGATATCCATGGCGGCCGACGGACGCATGCGGGATCCATCGGCGTGTGCGCCGCGTCACGTGAGTCTGCCGACAGATATTCGGCGTTCCTACTCCCAGTTCGTCGCGAGCTGGAAGATCACGAGGAAGTTGATCGCGATCAGGATGCAGCTCCAGACCGGGTAGGCGCCGATCGACAGGAAGTTCACGAGGATCGCGAAGAATGCGCCGAGCATGCCGAGCCCGGCGCCCAGGCCGTGGCCGGTGTAGATGAGCCCGGCGACCACGAGCTGGAACGACCCGATGATGAGGTAGACGATGCCCCACGTCTGCAGCGCCTCGAAGAGCAGCGCGCTCTCGCGGAAGAACTCCTTGTTCGACAGCGCCGAGATGCCCCAGATGAGATTGAGGCTGCCGGTGATGACGATGACGACGGCAGCGAAGACCCAGCCGCTCGGGATACGGGACGTGGTGGCAGACATGGCGCGAAACCTACTGCCGAGGTCGGCCGCCGCGCAGCACGAAGCCGCGCTGGGCGAGCACCTCGACCGCATCCTCGAAGCCCGCGAAGTCGCGGGCGCGCAGGAGGTCCACCGGGCGTCCCGCGGGGCCGGCGGATCGCAGCCATCGCTGGAGGGTCTCGTCGCCGAGCTGTGCCGCCGGCTCGTTCGTGAGCGCGAGCAGGATGGGGAGCTCGGGACGGTGGTCGAGCTCCCCGGTGATGACGGCGATGGGATCGACGTCGAGGATCTCGCACAGCTCGTCGTCGCTGAGGCCCAGGCGGGTCATCAGCGTGACGGCGGGCGAGATCATCGGGTCAGAACAGCTGGTTCTCGCCGCCTGCAGCGGAGAGCTCGCAGACGCCGGAACCCATCAGAACAGCTGATTCTCTCCGCCGAAGACCTCACTCACGGAGTCATCCGTGAAGATCCGGCGGACGGAGTCGGTGAGCAGCTCGGCGCAGGACAGGACGCGGATGTTGTCCGGCGCGCCCTCGCGCAGCGGGATGGTGTCCGTGACCACGATCTGCTCGAACTTGCTCGCGGCGAGGTTCTGGAACGCGTTGCCGGAGAGGATCGGGTGCGTCGCCGCGGCGTACACGCGGGTGGCCCCGGCGTCGAGGACCGTCTGCCCTGCGGCGGCCAGCGTGCCGGCGGTGTCGATCATGTCGTCGACGATCACCGCCGTCTTGCCCTTGACGTCACCGATGACGTACCCGATCTCGGCGACCTGCTGGGCCGGGCGCTCCTTGTCGAGGATCGCGAGCTCGGCGCCGATCTTCGACGCAAACTTCTTGTTCAGCTTCACGCGGCCGGCGTCAGGCGCGACGACGACGAGGTCCTGGAGGTTCAGGTCGCCGAAGTACTGCGTGAGCATGAAGAGCGCCGTCATGTGGTCGACGGGCACGCTGAAGAAGCCCTGGATCTGGCCGGCGTGGAGGTCCATCGTCAGGACACGATCGGCACCGACGCTCTCGAGCATGCGGGCGACGACACGCGCCGAGATCGGCTCGCGCGGCGCGGACTTCTTGTCCTGCCGGCTATAGCCGAACCACGGCGCGACCGCGATGACGCGGTGCGCGGACGCCCCGACCGCCGCGTCGATCATGAACATGAGCTCCATGAGCGCATCGTTCGCCGTCAGGCCGGCCTTCGGGTTCGCGCAGATGGGCTGGACGATGAAGACGTCCGCCCCGCGGATCGACTCCTCGTAGCGGCAGTAGACCTCGCCGTTCGAGAACGTCTTGAGCGTGACCCCACCGAGGTCGACGCTGAGCTTGTCGGCGATCTTGGCGGCCAGCTCGGGATTCGCCCGGCCGCTGAACAGCATCAGGTGCTTGTCGTACCCCAGGTCCAGACGCGTCGCCGGCGTCGGCTGGGTCTGCATGGCGCTCATCTCGGCCGGAGTGTAGAGCGGGGGCGCGACATCGTGGCGCGACGATCACCCGGAAGGTGCGGGGTCGACGCACGGCGACGGGCGGAACGACATGTCAGGCAGGACGCGCGCATGCCCGGTCACTCACTCGCCGCGCTGACGCGCGTCGTAGCCCTCGATGTTGCGCTGCTTCGCGCGCGCCACGGCGAGCGCGCCGGGCGGGACATCCGACGTGACCACGGAACCCGCAGCGGTCCACGCATCGTCGCCGACGGTGACCGGTGCCACGAACGACGTGTCGACGCCCCCGTGCACGCGCGCGCCGATCGTGGTGCGGTGCTTGTTGCGGCCGTCGTAGTTCGCCGTGATCGTCCCGGCGCCGAGGTTCGACTGCTCGCCGACGTCTGCGTCTCCGATGTACGACAGGTGCGGCACCTTCGCGCCGGGCCCGATGTCGGAGTTCTTGATCTCGACGTAGGTGCCGACCTTCGCGCCTTCGCGCAGGACCGTGCCGGGCCGCAGGTAGGCGAAGGGCCCGACGGAGACGCGGTCGTGGATCTCGGCGTCGGTCGCGTAGGTGTGGCGGACGGTGACGTCGTCGCCCAGGCGTGTGTCGATGAGCGTGGACTGGGGCCCGAGGTGGCAGCGCGCACCCGCGCTGGTGGCGCCCCGCAGGACGACACCGGGTTCCACGAGCGTGTCCTCCCCCAGTTCCACCCCGACGTCGATGCTCGTCGCCGCCGGCGCGATGATCGTGACGCCGCCCGCGGCGAGCCGGTCGAAGATCCGCTGCTGGGCGATCTCGCGCACCAGGGCGAGCTGCCGACGGTCGTTGATGCCGAGCATGAGGTCCGGGTCGGCGACCTCGTGGCCCGCCACCCGCGCTCCCGCCGCGCGCAGCACCGGCAGGACGTCCGGGAGGTACCGCTCGCCCTGGGCGGTGTGCGCGCCGACCTGGGGAAGCGCGTCGCGCAGTGCTCCGCCATCGAAGACGAAGAGCCCGGTGTTGACCTCGTCGATGAGGAGTTCCTCCTCCGTCGCGTCTCCCGCCACCTTGGTCTCGACCACGCGCTCGACGCTGCCGTCGGCGCCGCGCACGATCCGGCCGTACCCCGACGGGTCGGCCAGCCGCATGGTCGCGATCGTGGCCGCCGCGCCAGACGAGGCGTGGGCGGCGAGCAGCGCGCGAAGCGCCTCCGCGGTGACGAGCGGGACGTCGCCCGCGAGGATGACCACCGGGGCATCGGAGGGCAGGTGGCCTGCCGCCGCCGCGACCGCACCGGCCGTGCCGTCCGGCTGCGGCTGCACCGCGACGACGACGTCGTCCTGGCCCGTGAAGTGCTCAGCGAGCGCGCCTGCCGGGCTGTCGACCACGACGACCCGTCCGCCGGCTTCCCGCGCGGCAGCGACGGGCCAGTCGACCAGCGGCCGGCCGCAGAGGTCGTGCAGCACCTTGGGCGTGGCCGAGCGCATGCGCGTGCCCTGCCCGGCGGCGAGCACGACGAAGGTGGGGACGGACATCGGACGATCGTAGTGGCGGGGACGACGGTCACACCGATCACCCGTCCCGCTCCGAGACCGCTGCGGCTTCACGCTCGTAGGCGAGGCGCCACTTGCGCACGGCGTTCCCGCTGACCCCGAAGCGGCGTCCTGTGGCCTCGTAGCCATCGGCCTCGAGCATCGCGACCAGCTCGTCGTAGGGCGGGCGTTCGACGCGGCGGAGATCGGGGCGCGCGCCTCCGCGCCTGGGCGACCGCCAGCCACATGTGAGAGAACAGAACCTCTGCCGATCGGTCCGTGGCCGGAACATCTGCTCGCAGTGCTCGCACCGCCTCTCCGTCAGACGCGCGTTGCGGCCGCAATGTGTCTCGAGCACCGCGTTGCAGTTGGGACAGAGGATGCGGAGGTTCTCAATCCGATGATCATTCGGAACACCGTTGATGTGATCGAGAATCAACGACATCCGGCGGCCCTGCCATTCCTCTCCCTGGCCGCAGGCCTCACACCTCCGGGCCTTGAGCCCCTCGGCATAGAGACGCTCCTTCAGGTGCCCGCGGCTGTACCCGGAGTCAACCACCAGGATCTCCTCCAGGCGAAGCCGGCCACGCCCCTCGCGCTTGGCGACCCGCGAGGCCTGCGGGTCGAAATGTGCGGTCGAGATCCCGTAGCGATCGATGTACCGCCGCAACTGCCCGAAGTTGCCTCCAGCAGGCCGGAGCTCAAGTCGCCGGAGCACCTCGGAGTACGTCCGCGACGCGCTCACGGCATCACGAATTGCCTGTTCATCATCCCACAGCATGCGAACACATGTTCGCATGCTGTCCGGACAGAGCGACCTGACTGGGGAGGACGGATTCGAACCGCCATCTCAAGCTTCCAAAGAGCTGCGTCTTGCCCTTAGACCACTCCCCAGTGCACGCGAGGCACGGCCCGGACAGCCTATGCAGCCACCGACTGCTGCTGCGGCGCGCTACTCCTGCCCACCCGCCGAGTCGGCCTCGCCGTACTCGTCATCACTGACCCGGTAGCCGGCCTCCGTCTCCACGATCCCCTCGCGGTCGACGAACGGTGACGGCTGGTGCGTATCCGTCGCCCGTTGCTCGAGCAGCGCCTCAGCCTCCTCGAAGCCCTCGGCCTCGCCGCCGCCGGCTTCCTCGACGGCGCGAAACGCCTCGGTGTCGCGGCCGTCGAAGCGGTCCGGATCCCCGGCGCGCGGGTCGCGGCCCGGGTCACCCCCAATGTGCCGCGCCTCTTCTGCCGCGGCCTCCTCCTGCTTGCGTGCGTAGTCGTCGTGACGTTCCATGTCCCGATCATCCCCGCTCAGGCCCGGACTGCAACCCGCATGTGCTCAGTCCCAGCGGTAGTGCGTCCCGTTCGGCGCCAGCGACGCCGGGTCGATCCGGGTCACGGCGTCGGCGAGGGTCGTCGCGAACGTCGCCGTCGAGGCCTGGATCAGCCGGACGAGCGTCTCGACGGGCGTTGCCTCGGGTGCGACGCCGTTGGCGTAGTCCGTGGCGTACCCGATGAGGGCGTACGGGATCTCCGCCTCACCGGCAAGCACCGTCTCCGGTCCGCCCGTCTGGCTCACCGCGGTGACACCGACCTGGCGCAGCGTGCGGATCTCCGCCTTCGTGTTGAACCGCGGACCGTCGACGTGGCCGTAACAGCCGCCGTCGCGGACCTCGTGGCCGGACGCGCGCGCCGCATCCACCAGCGCCGCGCGCAGCGGCGGCGCATAGGGGTCCTCGAAGATCCAGTGCCCGCGCCCGGGTGCGCCCGGGACGGTGTGCAGCGTGCAGGGCGACCCGTCCGGCAGACGATTCGCCAGGAAGTGGAGGTCGTCGAAGACGATGAGCGACCCCAGCGGCACCTCCGGGTCGCAGGCTCCGCACACCGTGGCCGCGAGGATCGCGTCGGCGCCCCGTTCGCGCAGCGCGGCGATGTTCGCCTGATGGGTGACCTGACTGGAGATCCGCTCGTGCCCGTCGCGGTGGCGTGAGACGTGCAGGACCTCGACGCCGGCGAGCAGCCCCTCGGTCACGAGGGCACTGCCGTACAGCGTGCGGACCAGGTCGGCCGAGCGGACCTCCAGGCCCGGAAGGGCGTACGTGCCTGACCCGGTGAGGATGCCGATGCGCATCGCCGGATCCTATGCCGCCGTCGCGCCGGCGGGGCGTCCGGCCTAGGGCGTCGGCGTCGGGACGGGTTCGGGCTCGGGCTCGACGGCCGGGGCCTCCGGCTCAGGCTCACGCGCCGGCACGGGCTCGGCCGCCGGATCCGGCTCGGCGCCGCTCGTCGGGGGCACCGGCGCCAGCTCCTCGTCGGTCGGCTCGGGCGGCGTCACCGTGTCGGGCACCGACGGGTCGGTCCCGCGCAGGATCTCCAGGGCGTTGGGGATGCCATCGCCGTCGCTGTCGAGGTCCCCGTCGCTGAACAGCCCACCGGTGCTGAGGGTTCCCGGGTTCAGGCCCAGCGTCAGCTCCATCGCGTTCGGCAGGCCGTCGCCGTCGGTGTCGGTGTCGCCGTCGCTCACGCCGTTGCCACTCGAATCGAAGAGGTAGGGCACGAGCTCGAGGCCGAGCTCGACGATGGTGGGCAGGCGGTCGCCGTCGTGGTCGTCCTGACCGTCGCCGATGCCATCGTCGTTGGAGTCCGCGCGCCACGCCTGAATGGCCAGGCGCTCCTCCAGCGCGTTCACCACGCCGTCACCGTCGCTGTCGTCGTCGCCGTCGTTGCGGCCGTCGCCGTTCGTGTCCCACGCGCTGGGATTCAGGCGGACCTTGAACTCGGTCAGCGCGCGCACGCCGTCCCGGTCCCTGTCCGTGACCGCGTCACCGGCGGCCAGTGGATCGAGGCCGTGGGTGACCTCCCACCCATCCGGCAGCGCGTCGCCGTCTGAGTCCGCGGACCGCGGATCGGTCCGCAGGCGACGCTCCTCGGCGTCGTTCAGGCCATCCCCGTCGCTGTCGCGAGCGACCTCAGGGTCGACGACGACCGGAACCGCCTCGCCGGACGCGCCGGACGTGCCCTCGTCGGAGTCCGTGCGCTGGTCGTCGCGGGCCGCCGGCTCGTCGGCGGGCTCATCGGGCCCGGCGGAGACGGGCACGTCCACCGGATCCGCAGGCGCGGCGGGCGCGGCCGCAGGTGCATCAGCCTGCGTGGGCAGCGCGGCGACCGGTTCCGCGCCCAGCGCGGCCGCCGAGGGCGCAGGCGCGACCACCGCGGGGCGGGGAAGGACGAGGGTCGGTGCGCCGTCCTCGTCTCCGCCGGCCCAGCCGTTGAAGCTCAGGACGTCGCGATCGAGGGCGCCGAGCGACCCGGAGATCATCGCCAGGGCGGTGACCAGGCCCACGGCGACGGGCAGGTGCCGGCGCACGAAAGGACGCCGCGCGCCCCCGAGGGTCATCCCCCGGTCCCGGCGTCGGTCATCCGTCCGCTGCGCCGGGGCGATCCCCGTCTCGCGTCCATCCGTGCCCACGCGAGGAACATCGGCCGGAAACGCCCGGGAGACAAGGGGAAGTGCGCCACCTCACACATGGCGCTTTTCCGGTGCGACCGCCGACATGAGCCCTGAACGCCCATTCAGGCCAACTTGGCGCATTCGCGCTCGTCTTGACGCGGTGTCAGGTGCGGTTGCGGCCCGAGCGGACCCGCCCGCCCGTGGTCCCGGATTCCGTCGCCGGACCTCCGGGCGCGGCCACACCGAGGACGCGCATGGCCTTCAGGCCGAGCGAGAGCTTCTCCCGCCCGTCCGTTGACCCGACATCGAGGCCGGACAGCTCGCGGACCCGCTCGAGGCGGTACCGGATGGTGTGCCGGTGCGTGAAGAGCTTCTGCGCGGTCCCGGCGACGTTCCCGTCGTTGTCGAGGAACGCGGCGACCGTCTGCACGAGGTCGGTCTCGTACTGCTCGTCGTAGGCGACGAGCGGCTCGACGGTCTCGCTGTAGAAGCGCTGGAGCTCGGCCGGGTCCTCGCTCATCGCCGACAGCAGGAGCCGGTACGCGCCGGTCTCCTCGAAGGCGAGCGTCGGGTGGTCCTCGTCACCCTCGGCGACGTTCGCCGCCAGCAGCGCCTCGTTCCCGGCGCGGTGCAGCTCGGTCACGTCGCGTGCGAGCCGGCTGCGGCCGACGGTGTAGCCGTTGCCGGGCAGGCCGGCCTGGAGTTCGCGGAGCACCGCGTCGCCCGTCCGTGCCGCGACATCCTCGTCTCCGCCGGGCACGAGCACGAGGATCTCCGCCGCGGGCGTCTCACGATCGGCGTGGGCGGCGACCGACCCCGGTGCGACGGCGCGCGCGCCCCGCTCGACGGCGGCGAGCACCCGCGGGCGCCAGCCGTCCTCGGTGGGCGCCATGCAGCGTGCGCGGGCCACGAGGATCGACGCGCCCTCGCCCAGCTCGATGCCCAGGCTCTCGGCCTGGGCGAGCAGCTCGTCGCGATCGGTCAGCGTGCCGCCGAGCACGCCGTGCAGGAAGGTCGTGGCGGCCTCCTGGGACGCCCGCTCGGGGGCCCGGAGACGCTCGACCTCCGACGCGACGAGGGTCGTGACGAGCCGCAGCAGGGCCGTCGCCGGTTCGCGGGGACCGCGGAGCCGCAGCTCGCCGACGATGTCGTCGGCGACGCGCAGTTCCATCGTCCGGACCCCGCGCGCGCGTTCGATGAGCGCACGCTCGTCGGCCGAGGAGCGCGCGGCCACCGCGAGGATCGCGCCGGCCCGGTCCAGGACCACCAGGCTCATCTGCAGCGCCTTGGCGGCGGCGCGGACGACCTCGGGCAGACCGGCACCCGACTCGACCGCGTCGGTGATCGCGCCGAGGGCCTGCAGGTCGCCTGCGGGCGCGGTCTCGGGCCGTTCGGGCTCCGGCGTGGCGGGAGCGCCGATCTCCTGCGCGGGAACGGACATGAAGGAGAAAGTGTAGGGCGGAACCGAGGAAACCGGCGGGTCCGGCCGGGTATTACGCCGCTATCCGGTCCCAGTAGTAGGCGATCGCGACCCCACCCAGCGCACCCACGACGACCAGGGTCGCCAGGACGTAGAGCGTGAGAAACGACGCCGCGACGCGCTCCCAGATCCGGCTGTAGGACTGCCACGCGGGCACCACGAGCAGGCCGATCCACGCGCTGATCGCGATCGCGGCGCACGTGCCGGCCACGAGGTAGATGATCGTCTGGTTGCTCATTGCGGGACCCGGCGATTGTCGCGGATGTGGCTGACGACCAGCGCGATCGCGGCACAGCCGGCGAAGATCAGCGCGGCCTGCGCCCACCCCGCCGCGACGTCCGACAGGTAGTGCGCGCCGAGGTAGACCCGGGTCGCCCCGACGATAGCGGCGAACACGATCGCGCCGACGATCACCGCGACCTTCCCCGCGAACGACGGGACGGCGCGAGCGAGCGCCACCGCCAGGGCGATCCACACGATCGCGTGCGCCGCATGCGCCGACGGGAAGGACCACCCTGCGGCATCGATCAGCGCGCCCGGCGGGCGAGGACGCTCGACGAGCTCCTTCGTGAGGTGGACCGCCGCCTGGCTGAGGACGAGGCCGAAGACCAGGACGAACGCGTCGGCGAGCCGGCGGCGGGCGACCAGCACCGCGACGGCCACGAGTGTCGCGACCGCGACCACGCCGAACGTGCCGAAGAACGTGAGGATCTCCGCGGCGTCGAGCCCCATCGACGTGCGCAGGTCCAGGGCGAGGTCGATGGCCGCCTGGTCGCCGAACGCCAGGGTCCGCTGGCTCACGACCACGAGCAGCTCGATGAAGATGAACGCCCCGACCGCGGCGATCGCCATGACCGTCGTGAACTCCAGTCCCAGCCCACCGGGGGTGACCCGCTGGACGGCGAACCACACCGGTCCCCGCAGGCGGGTGCCGATGGGCACGAGCACCCGCCGGCTGACCCAGCGGATGGCCGGCGCGAACGGCCGGACCACGGGGCGCTCGAGCATGCGGTTCGCCCACGCGCGCGCTTCGCGACGCCCCTCCTCGTCGCGCAGCTGGCGCACGAGCAGGATCGTCCCCACGACGATGACGATGACGGTGCCGAGCGCGAAGGCGCCGCGGCTGGCGTACTCCGCGACGCGGTCGAAGCTCTGCCAGAAGATGTAGCCGAGCGTCGTGAACGTCGCCGCCCAGAGGCCGGCTCCCAGGATGTCGTACGGGATGAAGCGCTTGTAGGACATGCGCGACGCCCCGAGCACGAACGGCGCGACCGCCCGGACGACGCCCACGAACCGTCCGAGGAGGATCGTCGTGCCGCCGCGCTTCTCGAGGAACTTCTCGACCTGGATGAGGCGCTCCTCGGTGATCTGCACGCGCGGCCCGTGCTTGAGCAGGAAGTCGCGCCCGAGCCGGCGGCCGAGGAAGAACGACGTCGTGTCGCCCGCCACCGCGGCGGCCCACACGATGAGGATGAGCGGGCCGAGGCGGATCTCACCCTGCCCGGCGATGACCCCGCCGACGATCATCGCGGTCTCCCCCGGGGCGATCAGCCCGACGAAGGCGCCCGTCTCGAGGAACGCGAGCAGCCCGACGAACGCGTAGGTGTACGGACCCAGGGCCTGGCCCAGGTCGGCGATCAGCGTCTTGACGTTCGGCAGCTCGATGAGCCCGGCGCCGTACACCGCCATGCCCAGGATCGCGATGCCCAGGAGCACCAGCTCGCCGCGTCCGCGCTTCTTGCGCGTCGCGAAGGCGAAGAGCGCGGCGACGACCGCGCCGAACAGCCACAGCGGCTTCACGGCCGCGCCCCCTCGCCGGGCACCGGCCAGCGTCCTGCCGGGTCACGGCCGAGCAGCCGGGCACCCGAGATCCCGGCGGGGAAGTCCGCGAGCTCGTCGAGCACCGGCGCCCAGTCGACGTCCGCGGGGAACAGGCCGACCACCGTCGGGCCGGAGCCCGAGACCATGGCATGGACGGCGCCCGCGTCGCGCAGCGCCTCGAGGGCGACGGCGATCGGCGGGCACAGCGCCAGCGCGGCGTCCTGGAGATCGTTCGCCACCAGCCCGGCCGCGATCACCCCGTCGCCCGCCTCCGCGGCTGAGACCCGCGCGCGCAGGTCGTCGAGTTCGTCCGCCGGCCGCGCCCCGCCGCGCCGGTCCAGCTCGGCATAGACCGCCCCCGCGCTGAGCTGCGCGTCGAGCGGGAGCACGACGACGGCGTGCGGCTCGTCCGCGGCACTCGGCGTCAGGCGCTCCCCGGCGCCCTCGGCCAGCACCCGCCCACCGCGCACCTGGCTCGGCACGTCGGCCCCGAGCGGCTCGGCGATGCGCTCGAGCAGCGCCACGTCGTCGACCCCCGCAGCCGCCGCGGCGAGCCGCAGCGCAGCCGCGGCATCGGCCGATCCACCCGCCATGCCGCCCGCGACCGGAATCCGCTTCTCGATCGTGACCCGGACCGGCGGGGCGTCCCACCCCGTCTCCGCGCGGAAGGCGGCCAGCGCATCCGCCGCGAGGTTCGGGCCCTCGACCCCGGGGCACAGGACGTCGTCACCTGTCGACCCGGGTGGGGCCGCGGTGAGCGTGAGGTGGTCGTGCAGGCTGACGCTGTCCATGACGGTGACGAGCTCGTGGCGCCCGTCTTCCCGTGTTGGGCCGACATACAGGCAGAGGTTCACCTTCGCCGGCGCGGTGCACGCCCAACTCGTCACCGCAGGGCCTCCCACAGCGCCGTGAACTGCTCCGGCGTGAGACGCTCCGCGCGGGCGTCGGGCGGCAGACCGAGTCCCTCCAGCGCCGCCCGCACCGGCTCGCGCACGTCGCCCTCGAACCGGCCGGAGAGCGACAGCGACTTGGCCAGCGCCTTGCGCCGGTGCGCGAAGGCCGCCGAGACGAGCGCTCGGAGCTTCGGGTCCGCCGGCGGGCCGGTGCGGCGCAGGCCGACCAGCACGGAGTCGACGTTCGGCACGGGCGCGAAGACGGTCCGTGCGACACCGCGCAGGACCTGCACCTCACAGGACAGCTGCGCGAGCACGGACGGCGCCCCGTACGCGCGGCTCCCGGCCTTGGCCGCGAACCGCTCGCCGACCTCCTTCTGCACCATCGCGACCCAGCGGTCGACCTCCGGGAGCTCCTCGATGGTCCGCAGGATCGCGGTCGCCGCGATGCCGTACGGCAGGTTGGCGACGACCGCGGTGGGCGCCGGGTCGAGGGCGGGGAGGTCGAGGTGCAGCGCGTCGGCGACGTGCAGCGTGACGTTCGCGAACGGCGCGAGCGCCTCGCGCAGCGGCTCCTCCAGCGTGCGATCGATCTCCACGACGTGCAGATGCCCGACGCGCGGGGCCAGGTACTCGCTCAGCACCCCGAGCCCGCCGCCGATCTCCAACACGACGTCGTCGTCGCGCAGGTCGGCGGACCGCTCGATGACCCCGAGGATGTTCGAGTCCACGAGGAAGTTCTGGCCCAGGTCGCGCTTGGGCCGGATGCCGAACTCGCGCATGCGGCGCAGGCTCGGCTGGGTGGGGAGCTGCTCGGTCACCACCCGAAGACGGTTGCGGCGTTGCGCTCGACGGCGGCTTCGAGCTCGGCGTACGTCTCGTCGCGCCGCTCGGCGAGGAACTGCGCCGTGTGCACGACGTACGCGGGCTGGTTGCGCTCCTTGCGCACGGCCTGCGCGGTGAGGTACGGCGCGTCGGTCTCGACGAGGATCCTGTCGGCGGGCACGCGCGCCGCCGCCGCCGCCAGCTCGGCGTTCGCCTTGTAGGTCACGTTGCCGGCGAAGCTGATCCACCAGCCCTGGTCCAGGCACTCGTCGAGCCGGTCAGGCATCGAGAAGCAGTGCATGATCACGGTGACGCCGTCGGCACGCGCGCGCAGCGTGGCGATCGTGTCGTCGTCGGCGGCACGGGTGTGGATGACGAGCGGCTTGTCCACCTCACGCGCCAGCTCGATCTGCGCGAGGAAGGCGCGCTCCTGGTCGGCGCGCGGTGTGGTGTCCCGGAAGAAGTCCAGCCCGGTCTCGCCGATCGCGCGGCACTTCGGATGCGCGGCGAGGTCACGCAGCTGGGTCAGCGCGGCGTCGTCGAACCCGGACGCCATGTTCGGGTGGCGCCCCAGCGCCGCGTAGACCTCGTCGAACGCGTCGGCGGCGGCGAGCGCCTGCGGCCATGTCTCCTCGTCCATGCCGACCGTGAGGATCCGCCGCACGCCAGCCTCACGAGCGGCGGTGACCAGCTCCGCGTCGTCGGGCGCGCAGCTCGACAGGTGCGTGTGCGAATCGATCATTCAGGCTTGGGGAACAGCGGCGCGATCTTCTCGACGTGCGTGACCGCGCCCGCCCGCATCGCCGCGCCCTCGAGCGAGAGGTCGTCGACGCCGAGCGCGGCGAAGAGCTTGTCGACGGACGCCGGTAGCCACGGGTGCAGCAAGAGGCCGATCAGGCGCAGCCCGTCGGTCAGCGTGGCCAGCACGATGTCGAGCTGGCCGGCCTGCGCGTCGTCCTTGGCCAGCGCCCACGGCGCCTGCTCCTCGACGTAGCGGTTCAGCCGCCGCACCGCCTGCCACGCCGTGTCGAGCGCCACGGTGAGCTCGCTGGCGTCGATCTGCTCGCACACCTGGGCGACGAGCGGATCGAGCTCCGCCGCGATCGCCGGGTCGGGCGCGACCTGCGGGACGGCCCCGTCGCGGTAGCGCACGACCATGGCCGTGGTGCGGCTTGCGAGGTTCCCGAACTCGTTGGCAAGCTCGCTCTCGTACCGCGCCGCGAACCCCGCCGTGGAGACCGCGCCGTCCTGCCCGAAGCGCACCTCGCGCAGGCAGTAGAAGCGCAGCGCGTCCGCGCCGAAGTCCTCGATGATCTGGAAGGGGTCGAGCACGTTGCCCAGCGACTTGCTCATCTTGTGCTCGCTGCCGTCGGCGTCGCGCATGAGCAGGAAGCCGTGGACGACGACGTGCTCGGGCAGCTCCAGGCCGGCCGCCATCAGCAGTGCCGGCCAGTAGATGGTGTGGAACTTCAGGATGTCCTTGCCGATGAGCTGGACCTGCGCGGGCCAGAACTCCTCGGTGAGGTCCTCGCCGGGGCGCGCGTACGACAGCGCGGTGACGTAGTTCAGGAGCGCGTCGAACCACACGTAGAAGACGTGCTCGGGGTCCCACGGCACCTCGACGCCCCACGTCAGCTGGTTGCGTGACAGCGAGACGTCCTGCAGACCCTGGGCGAGGAACTGGCGCGCCTCGTTGAAGCGGTGCTTGGGCCGCACGAAGTCCGGATTGCTGTCGAAGAGGTCCTCGAGCTGCTGCTGGAAGTCCGACAGCTTGAAGAACCAGTTCTGCTCCGACTCCCGGATGAGGTCGATCTTGTGGATCGGGCACGTGTTCCCCGGGCCGATCTCCGCGTCGGTCTTGAAGTCGGCGCACCGCGGGCAGTACCAGCCCTCGTACAGCCCGAGGTGCACGTGCCCGCGCTCCTTGACGGTCGTCAGGATCTCCTGCACGCGCAGCTTGTGCTCGGAGTCCGACGTGCGCACGAAGAAGTCGTTGGAGACGTTGAGCTTCGGCATGAGGTCGCGGAAGCGCGGCGCGTTCTCGTCGACCAGGGCCTGCGGCGTCATCCCGCGCGCCTCGGCCGCGAGGGCCACCGGCTCGCCGTGCTCGTCCGTCCCGGTGAGGAAGAACACGTCCTCGCCGCGCTGGCGCATGTGGCGGGCCAGGACGTCCGCCGCGATGGCGGTGTACGCGTGGCCGAGGTGCGGCGCGGCGTTGACGTAGTAGATCGGGGTGGTGACGTAGAAGCTCATGGGGCGCGCGAGGCAGGCTACCGGCGCGCGTGGGCGAGCCCGTGAACGTGCTGGTTGCGCCGTCGCCGGCGACGCGCGCCGACGGCCGGGACGGCGCCGAGCACCACGAGCACCACGCCGAGGAACGGGACCCACGGCACGGGGTCCTCGGCAGCAGCGGGGGCGGCACGCGGGGCAGGCCGGACACGAGGCCGCGGCACCGCAACGGGCCGAGGCCTGGGCTCGAGCCCCGGCCGGGGCGCCACCCCGAGCGGCGGCGACGGGTCGGCGGGGGTCCGGCCGAGCAGCGTCAGCGGATCGACGTACGCACCGCCGGCGACCCGCCGTGCGCCCAGGTGCAGGTGCGGGGCCCCGCGCGGGCGCCCGGAGCGCCCGACGGTCCCGAGACCGTCGCCCGCGGCGACGCGCTCGCCCCGGCGCACGGCGACCGACCCGAGGTGCAGGTAGCTAGCGATCAGCGCCCCGCAGGTCACGGACACCGTCCGCCCCGCGTCCCCGACGGCGCCCGCGAACCGGACCACCCCGGTGCACGCGGAGCGGACCGGCGCGCCCACCGGCGCCGCGAGGTCGACGCCCCGGTGCTGCCCGGCCGCGAAGCGATCGGGCCCAACGGCGAAGCGCCGCACCGGGTCGCCGTCCACCGGCCACCGCCACGGCGAGGCCTGCGCGCCGGACACGACAACGACCACCAGGAGCAGCGAGAGACAGAGCGCGCGGGTCACCGGCCGACCGTACGCCCGAGGACGCCCGGTTCGGCCGGATGCGCGTGTCCAGTCACGACATCTGCGCGCTTCGGGCTCAGAGCGACGCAGACGCGGTGCAGACCTGCCCGCTCGGGCTCACCGCGCGCGCTGTCACGCGATCGGTCCCGGACATGTTCGGGAGCAGCCGGCGCACCTCGAACGAGCCGCTCGGCGCGACGGTCGTCGCCTGCGTCGAGACGCGCTGCACGCCGTTCTGCGACAGCGTCACGCGCCACGTGACGCCGTTGCGGTTCTGGTCGACCTCGAACTCGGTCTCGATGCGCCCGTCGTCCGGGCTGAGCTTGAGCTTCGACGTCGCCGAGCCGGTGCAGGACCCGGAGACGCGCACGTCGCTGTCCTTCGCGAGCGCGCCGGGAGCCCCGGCGGCCGCGAGCAGGGACGTCGCGGCGAGCGCGGTGGCGAGACGATGGATGGTGGACATGTGAGGAACCTCCGGAGAACGGGTGATCAGGACACGACCAGCCTCGGTCCAACGCGGTCCCAGCGGCAATGGGACCTTCGTCGCATGGCGGGTGCGCCCTCGGTCGGGGCCCGTGATGATGCGAACCGCATGCGCCCGCGCCGATCCGCCCGTGCCCCCGGCGCGCCCCCGAGCCCGGCCGGCGCCGTCGCCCGCTTCGTGCTCGCGAGCGTCGTGGCGATCCTCGTCATCGTGGTCGGCGCCGGGTTCGTCCTGCGCCAGATCGCCGTCGACGAGGCCGAGCGCGACGCCCGCGCGCGGATCCTGCTCGAAGGACGGCTGGTGGAGATCGCGGGCCTGACCGACGGCATCCTCCGTGGCGACCCCGAGGCCATCGCCGCGATGGACGACGTCGCCGCCGGCACGCTCCTCACCGACGACGTCGTCCGGATCAAGCTCTGGAGCGCGGACGGGCGTGTCCTGTACGCCGACGACCCGCAGCTCATCGGTCAGCGGTTCCCCCTCGGCGAGGACGAGCGCGAGCTGCTGCGCACCGGTGGCGCGGACGTGGAACTCAGCGACCTCTCGCGCCCCGAGAGCGCGTCCGAGCGCGGCGAGGGCGACCTCATCGAGTCCTACACCGCGGTCCGCACACCCTCTGGCGAACAGGTGCTGTTCGAGAACTACCGGAGGCTGAACTCCGTCATGGCGCCTGGCGAGGACCTGCTGCGCGCGCTCACCCCGCCGCTGCTGGCCGGCCTCGGGATCCTGCTGCTCGTGCAGGTGCCGCTCGCGTGGTCGATGGCCCAGCGGCTGCGTCGCCAGCAGGAGGAACGCGAGGCGCTGCTCACCGGGGCGATCGACGCCGCCGCCCAGGAGCGGGCCCGCATCGCCGCGCACCTGCACGACGGTCCGGTGCAGGAACTCGCCGGCGTCGCGTTCGGACTCGCGCCCCTCGCCGACGGCGCCCGCAGCGGTGGTGACGCCGAGCTCGCCGACGCGCTCGACGACGCCTCCGCCCACCTGCGCCAGGGCGTCCGCGACCTGCGCGCGATGATGGTCGAGCTGCACCCCGCCGCCCTGCGGTCCGCCGGGCTTGCCGCCGCCCTGGCCGATCTGCTCAGCCCGCTTGAGCGCGACGGCGTGCGGACCGAGCTCGAGGTCACCGGCCCCGGCGACGCCGACCCCCGCGACCCGCTCCTCTACCAGGTCGCCCGCGAGGCACTGCGCAACGCGCAGCATCACGCGCGGGCCGCAACGGTCGCCGTGACGGTCCACCGCGCCCCGGGCGAGCCCGCGCGCCTGGAGGTCGCGGACGACGGCCGCGGGTTCTCACCCGAGGACCGCGCCGCCCGCCGCGCCGAGGGCCACCTCGGCCTGGACCTGCTCGAACGGGCCGCCGCCGACGCGGGCGCCGACCTGCGCGTCCGCTCCGTCCCCGGCGAGGGCACCACCGTCACGCTCGAGGTGCCGGCCCCGTGATCCGCGTCCTCATCGCCGACGACCACGGCGTCATCCGCGACGGCCTCGGCCGGCTCATCGCCGCCCAGGAGGACATGCAGGTCGTCGGTCTCGCGGCCGACGGGCACGAGGCCGTGACGCTCACCCTCAGCGCGAAGCCCCACGTCGTCCTCATGGACCTGGAGATGCCGAACATGGACGGCATCGAGGCGACGCGGCGCATCGTGGCGGAGCGCCCGGGCTCCGCGGTCCTCGTGCTCACGTCGTTCTCGGACCGCCCGCGGATCCTCGGCGCGCTCGAGGCCGGCGCGTGCGGGTACCTGCTCAAGGACGTGCGCGCCGACGAGGTCGCCGAGGCGATCCGGGCGGCCGCGCGCGGCGAGTCGCCCCTGGACCCGCGCGCCGCGAGCACCGTGCTGCGCGCGCGCACCGACCCGCAGCCGGGCGACGAGCTCTCCGACCGCGAGCGCGAGGTGCTCGGCCTCGTCGCCCAGGGCCTGCCGAACAAGCTCATCGCCCTGCGGCTCGGGATCAGCGAGAAGACGGTGAAGGCGCATCTCACCAGCGTGTTCCGCGCCATCGGCGTCACGGACCGCACGCAGGCCGCGCTGTGGGCCGAGCGCCACGGCCTCGGCGGCCCGCGGCGCTGAGACGCGTACGACCAAGGTCCCATTGCCCCGGGCGGCCGTCACGCCGATCATCAGGACATGCCCCGCCTGCTCCTCTCGCTCGCCGTCCTCCTCGCCGCGCTGGTCGCGGCCACACCCGCCATGGCGAAGGACGGGGACGACGACCGTGAGGACCGCCCCGAGGTCCGGGTCGCGGGATCCTGCGCGAGCGGCGTGACGTCGAAGCTCAAGCTCAAGGCGCGCGACGGGGAACTCGAGGTGGAGTTCGAGGTCGACAGCAACCGCTCCGGCGAGCGCTGGCGCGTGACGCTGGTGCGCGAGCGCCGCGTCTTCTGGCGGGGCACGGAGCGCACCGGCGGGCGCAGCGGATCGTTCTCGGTCGAACGCCGGCTTGACGACCTCGACGGGGCGGACACCGTCACCGCGCGCGCCGTCGGCCCGCGGTCGCGCACCTGCCGCGCGACCGCGACCCTCGCGGGCTGAGAGGCTAGAGGCCTCCGCCGCGGACCGTCAGCCGCAGCGACGAGCCGCCGGCCCCGGTCACCACATCGGTGCGGACCGGTCGCGGCTGCGGGACGCCGTGGGTCACGCTCCCGCCAGAGACCCGCAGCACCAGCTGCGCGCCCGCCGGCACGCGCCGGTGCACCGGCCAGATCTCCATCTTCAGGGTGACGTCCTCGCCCGCGCGGACCCGGCTCGGCGTGGCGCTCGACTCCCGGTGGCTGACCCGCAGCCAGCCGTCGTTGACCCGCCGGACCGAGCCGTCGGCCCGCCGCTCGAGCAGGACCGCGTGCAGGTTCGCGTCGCCGGCGCTGTACCGCGCGCGCAGCGTCAGCTCGATGTCGCCCGCGAGCACCCGGTCGGCCGCGAGCGGCGCCGTCGCAAACTCGACGCGCTCGGTCTCCCCGCGCAGGCCATCGGTGGGTCGCTGGGTGAACGAGGCGGTGCCCGCCGCGCCGGCGTCGCCCCCGAGCGCGCCGTCCGCGCGCAGCGGCAGATCGACGGCCTCCGCGTCAGCGGGCGGCCAGGCCGCGTGCTCCTCCCATCCGCGACCGGCCGAGCCCCACGGCCCCTCGTAGGTGGTGACGCGCGCGGAGGGCAGCGGCGCGTCGGGCAGCTCCTTCAGCCAATGGTCGAACCAGGCGAGCAGCACCCCGGTGGGCAGGCGCTCGTGCTTGACGCACACCGGCGTGCCGAGGCACGACGGCCAGTCGACCACGGTGGAGTGCTCCCACGGGCCGTAGATCAGCCACGTCTTCGACCCGTGGCCGGCGCGCACGAGCTCCTCGTAGTTGCGCAGCGACCCGCGCCGGAACAGCGGATCGTCCCAGCCGCCGACCGCCAGCACGGGCACCTCGACGCGGTCGAGCTTCGGGCCGATCGCGATGCCGTCCCAGAACGCGTCGTGGCGGGGGTGACGGAACCACGCGCCCCACACCCGGGTGAACGGCACGCGGCCGAACGTGGTGGCCGACGCGGCCAGCGGCCACCAGTCCGAACTGAGCGGCGTGCGCTTGATGCCGCCGGGATAGACGTCGTCCTCGTAGAGGTCCGTCGGCGCCTGCTGCGGCGCGACCGCGACGAGATGCGGCGGGCGCGCGACGGCCGCCTGGTACGACGTCATGCCGCCGTAGCTCTCCCCCTCCTGGCCGATCCGCCCGTTCGACCCGGGGTGCGCGGCGAGCCACTCGACGATGTCGTAGCTGTCCTGCCACTCGACCGGCTGGTTGTTGTGCGGGAAGAACCCACCCGACCGCCCGGTGCCGCGCACGTTGCACAGCAGCGCCTGATAGCCGCGCCGAGCCAGCCACTCGCCGTGGCTGACGTAGATGAGGCTCAGGACGTCGTAGGGCGTGACCTCGTAGACGATGCCGGGGAACGCGCCGGGCGCCGGCTTGCCGCCGCGAGCCGGAACGCTGAGGTAGCAGCCGAGCTTCGTCCCGTCGCGCATGGGCACGCGGACGGAGGTCGTCTTGACGCCGTACTCGGCCGCACGGGTGTAGGAGAACCACGCCGGAGCCGCGGCCTCGGCCGCGCCCGGAAGCGCGCACGCTCCCGCGAGCACCAGCCCGCAGATCGATCGTCGCAGTCGCCGCATCTCATCCCCCTCGCCCGGCGACCCCTGCGGTCGCACCCGGCGGGAGCCTACCACCCAGAAACAG
Organism: Solirubrobacteraceae bacterium; assembly: GCA_016463765.1. Classification (GTDB taxonomy): domain Bacteria; phylum Actinomycetota; class Thermoleophilia; order Solirubrobacterales; family Solirubrobacteraceae; genus Svornostia. Next base: position 74,161 of record JAEMQS010000013.1, read on the forward strand.
TACGTGTTCTCTATTGCTGGGTGAGGGCCTTGTACAGCGCGTTCGCGCTGACGCCCGTGAGCCCCGAGACCACCCCGGCCGCGGGCCGCGCCTTCGCGCCCGCGTCGACCAGCGCGCGCAGCGCAGCGACCGCGGCATCCAGGTCGCCCTCGGCCTCCGGCGCCCCGCCGAACACGACGACGACCTCGCCCTTCGGCGCCGCCTCGGCGTACCGCGCGGCCAGCTCGGCCGCCGTCCCGCGCGCGACCTCCTCATGGACCTTGGTCAGCTCCCGGCACACCGCCACCGGCCGGTCGGGGTCGACCTCCGCGAGCGTCTTCAGCGACCCCGCGACGCGCCCCGGCGATTCGAAGGCCACGGTCGTCTCCGGCGCGGTGACGAGCGCGCGCAGCTCACCCGCCTTGCGCGGCAGGAACCCGACGAACCGCCAGCGATCGGCCGGCAGCGCGCTGGCGACCAGGGCGCTCAGGACCGCGCTCGGCCCGGGCAGCACCTCGACGGCGAGCCCGGCGGCGACGCACGCCTGGACGAGCACGTAGCCGGGGTCGGAGACCAGCGGCATGCCCGCATCCGAGACGAGCGCGACGGTCGCACCCCCGCGCATCCGGTCGACGAGCTCCAGCGCCCGGCCGCGCTCGTTGTGCTCGTGGTAGCTGACGAGCGTGGCGTCGACGCCGTAGCGGTCGAGCAGCACGCGGGTACGGCGGGTGTCCTCGCAGGCGATGACGTCGGCCTCGCGCAGCGCGGCGAGCACGCGGAGCGTGATGTCCTCGAGGTTCCCGATGGGTGTGGGGCACACGACAAGGCCGGCGCTCATGGCGTCTCCGCGGCCGAGAGCAGGGCGGCCCCGAGCATCCCCGACTCCGCTCCGAACTGCGACGGCACGATCTGGACCGCGTCACGCATCGGCGGCAGCGCCCGCGCGGCGACGACCTCGCGCGCCGGGCCGAGCAGCAGCTCACCCGCGCCGATGACCCCGCCGCCGACCACCACGACCTCGGGGTTGAAGATGTTCACGACGTTCGCGATGCCCACGCCGAGCCAGCGCCCGATGCGCCGGACGGCCTCCTCGGCGGCCGCGTCGCCGTCGTGGGCCAGTTCGGTCACGAGCGCGCCCGTGATCTCGCGGCCCGCTGCGAGCGCCCGCCCCAGTGCGCTGTCGGCATGCGCCCGCGCGAGCTCACGCCCTTCGCGCGCCAGCGCCGGGCCGGAGACCAGCGCCTCCAGGCAGCCCCGGTTCGGACACGCGCCGCCGCACTCCGGGCCGTCGGCGTCGATGACCATGTGGCCGAGCTCGGGGCCGGCCCCGATCGACCCGCGCGCGAGGTTCCCCTCGACGACCATCCCGCTGCCGATCCCCGTGCCGACGGTGAGCAGCACGGCGTCGCGCACCCCGCGCGCCGCGCCGAACCGCCACTCCGCGAGCATCGCGGCGTTCGCGTCGTTGTCGATGGCCACCGGCAGCCCCACGCGCTCCGCCACGAGGTCGCCGAACGGCACGCCTGCGATCGGGAGGTGCACGCTCATCATCGCCACGCCGCGCCGGCGGTCGATGAGACACGGGATCCCCAGGCCGACGCCGACCACCTCCGACGGCGCGGCGGCGCGGACCTCGTCGATCGCCGAGACCACGGTGTCGAGCACCTCCTGCAGGCTCAGCGCCGGGGCCGCGCGGTGGGCGCGCGCGTGCACCTGAAGGTCCGCGTCGACGACGCCCGCGAGCAGCTTCGTCCCGCCGAGGTCCACGCCGATCATGCAGGGGGCCGCCATAGAAGCTGGTGACGTTAGTTCTTTGCCCGGCGTGCAGGAGCCGGAGCACCGGGTCCGTAGTCTCCTTCGGATGCGCCAGGAGCCCAAGCCCCCGCGCGTGGACGATCAGGACGCCGAGCCCGAGTACCGCGTCTATCGGTCCCGGCCGAAGCTGCTCATGCGGACCGGCGGCGACGAGCTGCGCCGTCTGCGCGACCGCGCGCCCAAGCGCAGCACAGGCGGGGGCGGCGGCGGTGGTGGCGGCGGCGGACGACGACGCCTGCGTCGCGGCCGGGGCGGCGACGGACACCCGAAGCCACGGCGCGGCCTGTCCCTCGGGCGCGTGGTCAAGTGGTTCGCCCTCGCGCTCGTGGCCTGGGTCGGGATCTCGCTCGTCGCCTTCCTCATCAGCGCCCAGATCGAGCAGGGCAAGGTCGACGACGACGTCGGCGCGCTGCTCGGCGGCGCGGGGTACCCGCTGTGGTCGCCGAACAACGTCCTGGTGCTCGGCTCGGACCAGCGCAGCTCCGCCACGGCCGAACCCGGCAGCACGACCAGCGGCCCCAGCCGCGCGGATTCGATCATGCTCCTGCGCGTCGGGGGCGGCAACAACCAGCGCCTGTCGATCGCGCGGGACACGCTCGTCGACATCCCCGGCAACGGCGTGCAGAAGATCAACGCCGCGTACGCGATCGGTGGCGCGGCGCTCACGATCCAGACCGTCGAGCAGTACACCGGCATCGACGTCAACCACCTCATCGAGGTCAGCTTCGAGGACTTCCCCAAGCTCATCGACGCGATGGGCGGCATCAACTACACGGGCTCGTGCGTGATCGGGCGTATCAACGGCGGCGCGGCGAACGGCGGCGTCACGGTGCGCGTCCCCGCCGGGAAGAAGACCCACCTCGACGGCGAGAAGGCGCTCGCGCTCGCACGCACCCGCAAGAACGCGTGCAACCCCAACGAGAACGACCTGAGCCGCGCGCGGCGCCAGCAGAAGATCATCTCGGCCATGAAGAGCCGCGCGCTGTCACCCGCCGGGTTCATCCGGATGCCGATGATCTCCTGGCAGATGCCGAAGACGTTCCGCAGCGACATGAGCGGCCCGACGATGCTCGGCCTGTTCGCGGCCATGTCGATCGGCTCACCGGACACGCGCGTGCTCGGCACCCCGAGCGGCGTCGTCCCGCCCGAGCTCAAGCAGCGCCGCGTGGAGCAGTTCCTCGATGGCTGAGCACGCGCGCTGCTACGTCGCCAGCCCGCTCGGGTTCACCGAGGCGGGGCGCCACTACTACGCCGAGGTCTACCTGCCGGCGCTGGCGGGGGTCGTCGACGTCGTCGACCCCTGGTCCCTGACCCAGCCGTGGGAGGTCGAGCAGGCGATCGCCGCCGGGCGCGAGCGCGACATCGCGCTGGAGATCGGCCGGCGCAACACCGAAGCGATCCGCTCCTGCACGCTGCTGGCCGCCAACCTCGACGGCCAGGAGGCCGACGCGGGCACCGTCGCGGAGATCGGCTACGCCGCCGCGCTCGGCCTCACGTGCTTCGGGCTGCGGACCGACCTGCGCCAGAGCGGCGAGATGGGCGTCGCGGTGAACCTCCAGGTCGAGGCGTTCATCCTCGAGACCGGGGGACGCATCGTCGGGTCGCTCGACGAGCTGGTCCGCGCGCTGGCGGGCACGGGTGCCTGAGGTCCGGCGCGCGTCGATCCTGCGGGCGCCCGCAGACGCGGTGTGGGCGCGGGTGACGACCTTCGCGGGGATCAACGACGAGATGCGCCCGCTCATGCGGATGACCGCCCCGCGCGAGGTGCGCGAGGCCGGGCTGTCGGCGGTGACGCTCGGCGAGCGCGTATGCCGCAGCTGGATCCTCGCGGGCGGGGTCCTGCCGGTGGAGTACGACGACCTGGTCCTCGTCGAGCTCGAAGAGGGCCGCTTCCTGGAGCGCTCGACGATGCTCACGCAGGCGGTCTGGGAGCACGAGCGCACCGTGGCCCCGCATCCCGATGGGTCGCTCGTCACCGACCGCGTGGCCTTCACGCCGCGGCGCGGCGTTCCGGCCGGATTGAGTGCGCGCATGGTCGGGTTCACGTTCTCGCACCGGCACCGCCGGCTGCAGCAGCGGTTCTCCGGTCGACCCGCCGATTGACTTTCGTAGGCGTTTCGATATATGGTCTTCGTAGGCGTTTCGTAACGCCGGTTCGAAGACATGATCCCCAAGGCCTCCACCTCCACTGCCGACTTCCTCCTCGACCTCCTCGAGGTCGCGAGCCTGGGCCCCATGACGCTGGAGCAGGCCGGCCGCGGCAAGCGCGTGCGCCTGGCGCTGGCGACCCTCGAGACCGAGGGCCTGCTGAGCTCGGCGCCCGAGGACGGGGTCCTGATCTACCGGACCACCCCCGCGGGGATCACGGCCCTCGAACGCCGCGGCCGGGTCCCCGGCCGCGGCACGATCCTCTTCACCGACATCGTCGGTTCGACCGAGCTGATCTCGGCGTACGGCGAGGACGGCGCGCACGACATGCGCCGCCGTCACTTCGAGCTCCTCGGCGCCGCCATCGCCGCCCACCGCGGCCACGAGGTCAAGCGCCTGGGCGACGGGGTCATGGCCGTGTTCGCCGACCCGGCCTCGGCCACCGCCTGCGCCGCCGAGATGCAGCGCGCCGTCGCCGCCGACGCCGACCGCCTCGGCCTGCGGATCGGCGTCCACACCGGAGAGCTGCTGCGCGACGGCGACGACTACTACGGCACGACGGTCATCGTCGCCGCGCGACTGTGCGACCGCGCCGAGGCCGGCGAGACCATCGTGTCCGAGGCCGCGCACACGCCCAATGACGACGACGCCCCGCTCCGCGCGCTGGGCCCGCTCGACCTCGACGGCCTGACCGAGCCCGTCACCGCGTACGCGGCGGTGTCGTAGATGCCGCCCCGCTTCTTCCGCCACGGCGAGCTGCCGCTCGTCCTGCTCGCGCTCCTGTCGGAGTCCCCGCGCCACGGCTACGACCTCATGGCCGAGCTCAAGCGGCTGTTCGGCCCCCGGTACCGCCCGTCGCCGGGCAGCATCTACCCGGCGATCGAAGCGCTGCAGGCCGAGGGCCTGATCGAGGGGCGACCGGTCGCCGAGAAGGTCGTCTACGCGACCACGCCCGCGGGCGAGCAGGCGCTGCACGACCGCGCCGAGATGCTCGCGGCGCTGGAGCTGCGCGTCGGCGTGAGGCTCGGCACGGGCAGCGGCGACTCGCTCGAGACCTTGCTGACGCGCTTCAAGGCGCGCCTGTCCCCGCTGTCGGGTCACGTCGATCCGGGTGATGCCGCGGCGGTCCTGAACCGCGCGGCCGATGCGATCGAGCTCCTGGCGAGCACCAGCACCATCAAGCAGAGGAGGCACCATGCAGGATGACCCGTTCGCCCGCGCCGTCGAGCGCGCGCAGGCCACCGAGCAGGCGCAGGCGGACGCCGTCCGGCGACGCCGTCAGCAGCAGTGGTCGTCGGGGAACCGCACCGCGTTCCGCACGCACGCCACGGTCTTCGTGGCGGTGAACCTGCTGCTGTTCATGATCTGGCTGACGACGTGGCAGCTCGCCGGCGGGACGGACTACCCGTGGTTCCTCTGGCCGCTGCTGGGCTGGGGCGTCGGGCTCGCGGCGCACTACGCCGCGGTGCGCAACCACCTCACCGGCCAGCCGCCCAAGGCGAGCGCGCAGCAGCCATCGGCTCCGTCGAAGGCCGAGGAGCTGGCGCGACTCGCCGACCTGCACCGCGCGGGGTCACTGAGCGACGAGGAGTTCACCGCCGCGAAGGCGGAGCTCCTCGGGACGCCCTGACGCTACGCGTCGCTGCTGCTCGACGACGAACCCTTGGCGTCGCCGGACGACGCCGAGGAGGATGAAGACCCGCTGTCGCTGGAGGAACCCGAGGACGACGAGGAACTGCTGTCGCTCTTGGCCTTCTCGCGATTGCGGCGCTTCGTCCCGTAATCGGTGTTGTAGAAGCCCTTGCCCTTGAAGTGGATCGCCGGTGCGCTCAGCACCCGCTCGACGGGGACCCCGGTCTCCGGGTCCTTCGTCAGCGCGTCGTCGGTCATCTTCTGCATGACCTCGAACGTCGTTCCGTCCGGGCGTCGATACTCATAGAACGGCATGGCACTCGCAGTATAGGAGTGCCAAGCCGCTCATCGACGGATGGACGCGTACGCCATGCTCCCGCGGACGTCCAGCGCGATGCCGCCGAGCATGTCCGAGAGCTGTGCCGCCGTCCGCGGCGCGGCGACCTCGCCGGCACGATGCAGGACGCGCAGGTAGCGGCGGCCGACACCGGTCTCCGCGACCAGCGAGCTCAGGTGCACGACGCCGCCGGACGCGGCCTGCGCGAGAAGCGCGTCGAGGAGGGCGCCCGGGTCGTCGAGGAGGTGCACGAGCCCCATGCACAGGACGGTCGTGAACCCGCCGTCGAGCGGGAGGTCGAGCGCGTCGGCCTGCAGGAGGCGGATGTGCGGCGCGTCATCGCCGATCCGCTCACCCGCGCGCTCGAGCATGGCGCGGGAGGTGTCGGCGAGGACCGTCGGCCGGCCCGAGGCGGCGTGCAGCTGCGCGGTGGCGGCGGCCGAGCCGGCCCCGACGTCGAGCAGCGGGCCGTCGTCCTCGGCGATCGCCGCGGCGGCGAACTGCGTGTAGTCGTCCGGGCTCGTGGCCCAGACCAGGCGGTTGTAGATGCGGCTGCGGACGAGCCGGTCGTACCCCGCGGCCTTGCGGTCGTACGGGGCGCCGGAGTCGTCGAGCGCGGATTCGATTCTCCACATGGAGAAGACGGTACCACGTATCTTCTCCGTGTGGAGAAATCGACGAAGGAGCGGCTGCTCGACGCGGCGCTGGACCTGCTCGGTCGCGAGGGCGCGAAGGCGATGACCGTGCGCGCGGTCGAGGAGGCCGCGGGCGTGCCGCACGGGTCGGTCCGCCATCACTTCGGCGGCCAGCGCGGGCTGCTGCGCGCGCTGTTCGACCACGTCGAGACGATCGAGACGCCGGCCGAGGGTGGCCTGCCCGCCGCGGTGGCGCAGTGGCTCGGCCCGGGACGCACCGTCGCGCTGGCGCGCTACGAGCTGTTCCTGCTTGCCGCGCGGGACGACGAGCTGCGTGCACCGCTGGTCGCCGCACGGGAGCGGTTCGTCGCGCAGGCGGCGGAGGTCGTCGGCGCGGAGCGGGCGCGAGCCGTGGTGGCGGCGGTCGACGGGATCGTGCTCGACGCGCTCGTCCGCGGGGAACGGGACCCGGCCCGCGTGCAGGCCGCGATCGGCGCGCTGCTCGGCGGGGTGTAGCTGTAGACGATCCGATCTGGACCGTTTTCGTCATCACCCCAGCGATCGGGGCCGTCATCTAGGCTCACACCGATGCCCGAAACCGACGCCGTCACCATGGAGAAGATCGTCGCGCTGGCCAAGCGCCGCGGCTTCGTGTTCCCCTCGTCGGAGATCTACGGCGGCCTCGGTTCGACGTACGACTACGGCCACTACGGCGTCCTGCTGAAGACCAACGTCAAGGACGCGTGGTGGAACGCGATGCTCCGCGAGCGCGACGACATCGTCGCCTTGGACTCCGCGATCCTCCAGCACCCGAAGGTCTGGGAGGCCAGTGGGCACCTCGCCGGCTTCAGCGACCCGATGGTCGACTGCCGCACCTGCAAGGCGCGCTTCCGCGCCGACCACCTCGCCGAGGGCAAGGCCGACCTGACGTGCCCCCAGAAGCCGAGCAAGCTCGCCGGCCAGGGCCCGGACTGCGACCTCACCGAGGCGCGCGACTTCAACCTCATGTTCGAGACGACGGTCGGGCCCGTGAAGGACTCGGGCTCCGTGGCCTACCTGCGTCCCGAGACCGCGCAGGGCATCTTCATCAACTTCAAGAACGTCCTGCAGTTCAGCCGCAAGAAGCCGCCGTTCGGCATCGCGCAGGTCGGGAAGTCGTTCCGCAACGAGATCACGCCGGGCAACTTCATCTTCCGCACCCGCGAGTTCGAGCAGATGGAGATGGAGTTCTTCGTCCCGCCCGCCGAGGCGCCGC
>JAEMQS010000131.1:0-4101 GCA_016463765.1 Solirubrobacteraceae bacterium
ACGCTCGAGGAGATGGGCGGGGCGCGGATGCACACCGGCACGTCGGGCTGCGGGCACCAGCTCGTCAAGACCGACGAGGAGGGCGTGGCGCTCGCCCGCCGCTGGCTCTCCTACCTGCCGACGAACTTCACGCAGCCGCCGCCCGCCGCGCCCGGCGTCGCGCCCGCGTCGGACACGCCGCTGGATGACATCGTCCCGGCCGACGAGAACAAGCCGTTCGACATGAAGCTGCTGATCGACGCGCTCGTCGACGCCGAGTCGTTCCTGGAGGTCCACCCGCGGTGGGCCAAGGAGCTCGTCGTCGGCTTCGCGCGGATGGACGGCCGGGCGGTCGGCATCGTCGCCAACCAGCCCAAGCAGAAGGGCGGGGTGCTGTTCGTCGACAGCGCCGACAAGGCCGCGCACTTCATCTGGCTGTGCAACGCGTTCGGCCTGCCGCTGCTGTTCCTGGCCGACGTGCCCGGGTTCATGATCGGCACCGCCGTCGAGCGCCAGGGCATCATCCGCCACGGCGCGAAGATGATCAGCGCCGTGAGCGAGGCGACGGTGCCGAAGCTCAGCGTCATCGTCCGCAAGGCCTACGGCGCCGGCCTCTACGCGATGGCGGGGCCGGCGTTCGAGCCCGACGGCTGCATCGCGCTGCCGAGCGCGTCGATCGCGGTCATGGGCCCGCAGGCGGCGATCAACGCGGTGTTCAGCAACCAGCTGCAGGCCATCGAGGATCCCGACGCGCGCGCGGCGGAGACCGAGCGTCTGCGCGCCGAGTACGCGGCCGACATCGACATCCTCCACCTCGCGTCGGAGTTGGTGGTGGATGCGGTCATCGAGCCCGAGGCGCTGCGCGACGAGGTCATCCGCCGCTTCGCGCTGGCTGCCGGGAAGGCCCGCGACTGGCCCGCCAAGACCAACCCCGTCCATCCGGTCTAGTGACCAACCTGACCACCCTGACCTCGACGAACGTTCCCCCGGCGGGCCCTCCGGCCTGAGCCGTCTCGCCCGCCGACCGATCACTCAGGTGATGGACCCGCTGCAACATCGACGCCGTCGGCGCCTGTACGTGCCGGCGCTGACCGCCCTCCTGGTGGGGCTGGCGGCCGGCGGCGCGACGGCGCAGGAGCAGCCGGCGCCTCCCGCCGAGGCGCCGCAGGCGGTCGCCGAAGCGATCGCGGAGGTCACGGCGCCCGGGGCCGAGGAACGGCCGCCGATCGAGAAGCTGTCGCGCCCGCGTCCCACGCGCGCGCTGCTGATCGCCGAGCAGCGGGCGATCGAAGCGCGGCGTGCCGAGGCGGCGCGGCTGGCGCGCTCGCGCTCCGTGCAGGGTGCGCTCCGGCGGGCGCTCCTGCTCCGCGAGATCGACCAGGAGGAGCACGACGCCATGCGCCGCTCCTGGTACCGCGCCGGCGTCGCGCAGCAGCGCCTGGGTGGGACGCGTGGGGCAGAGTTGGGCGCGGTCCTCAACCAGGTCCGGTCGCTCGCCCAGCGACGGATGCTGGGCCCGAGCCGCATCAACGCCGCGATCCTGAGCGTGCGCCGCAACGCCGAGGTGTGGACGAGCCGGCCGATGCCCAGGTCGGGCGCCGACGTGTCGTTCCCCCGCGACGATCGGGTGTACCGCTACATCCCCGGCCAGGGCGTGCAGATGCACCCGCTGGCCTCATTCGGGGTGGCCAACGCGCTGGCGCGCGCGTGCATCAGCACGAAGAAGACGTGCCGGGAGCGCCGGCTGCGGCGCCTGCTGGACGACCTGCTCGAGGTCTCGGTCTTCCGGTCGGGCTACCGGGCGTGGGAGTACGGCTACGCGTTCGGCACCGGGTCGCCGCCGTGGGTCAGCGGCATGGCGCAGGGCACGGCGGTGCAGGCGTTCGCGCGCGGCGCCCGGGCACTCGACAACCGCATCTACCTCGACATCTCCCGCAGCGCGCTCGGCGCCTTCGAGCGCCGCCCGCCGCAGGGCGTGTCGGTCGGCACCGGCGACCGGCGGCGGTACGTCATGTACTCCTTCGCGCCGTCCCAGCACATCCTCAACGGGGAACTCCAGGCCGTCGCCGGGATCCACGATCTCGTCGCGTTCTCCGGCGACGGCCGCGCACGGGCGCTGTTCGAGCGCGGGGAGCGTGGTGTGCGTGCCTCGGTCAAGGACTACGACACGGGCGCCTGGTCGCTCTACAGCCAGGGCGGCGCCGAGTCGAACCTCCACTACCACCGCTTCACGACCGTCCAGCTGCGCGGCCTGTGCCGCCGCACCAAGCAGCCCGCGTACTGCCGCGCCAAGCACCGGTTCCGCGACTACCAGAAGGAGCCGACCACGGTGCGCATCGGTGCCGTGCGCGGGGCGTGGGCAGGCCGCGCCTCGCGGATCGGGTTCTCCGTGTCGAAGGTCGGGCGTGTGTGGTTGCGCGTCGACGGGCCGGGCGGCCGGTCGTTCGAGCGCACGATGCGCCTCACCCGCGGCCGCCACAGCGTGGTCTGGACCCCGCCGCGGCGCGGGACCTACACGGTGCGCATCGACGCGCGGGGGCTGAGCGGCCCGGCGGGCCGGACGGCGATGAAGGTGCAGGTCGTGCACCCCAAGCCGAAGCCCAAGCCCAAGCCCAAGAAGAAGAAGCCGGCGAAGAAGACGAAGGCGTCGTCGTAGCGTTTGAGGCGTGATGCGGCGCCTCATCGCAGGAGTCGGGGCAGGGATGCTGCTGGCGGTGGTGCCCGCGGCCGCCGATGCGGCGACGCCGTACCGCGCGACGATCTTCACGCTCTCGGCCGCGCAGCGCGACGCGATGACGCCCAGCGTCTGGCGCGCCGGCTGTCCCGTCGGTCTCGGTGACCTGCGCGTGGTGCGCCTGCGCCACTACGGGTTCTCCGGAAAGGTCGGGGTCGGCCGCCTTGTCGTGCACCGTGACGCCGCCGCGGACGTCGTGCGCATCTTCCGCCGGCTGTACGCCGCGAAGTTCCCCATCCGCAAGATCCGCCCGATCGAGCGGTACGGCGGGTCGGACTACGCGTCGATCGAGGACGACAACACGTCGGCCTTCAACTGCCGCCGGGTGACCGGGGGCACGGGCTGGAGCCAGCACGCCTACGGTCGCGCGATCGACATCAACCCGATCGAGAACCCGTACGTCAGCGGCTCACCGCCGCGCACCTCGCATCCGAAGTCCGTCCCGTACGTGCGCCGGACCCCGTACCGCAAGGGCATGGCCGTCTCCGGCCGGGCGCTGGTGCGCGCGTTCGACCGCGAGGGCTGGGGCTGGGGCGGCCGGTGGCGGGGCGGCGTGCGCGACTACCAGCACTTCTCACCGACCGGGCGCTAGCCGCTGACCGTCAGTGCCCGGGTCATGGATCCGTGGCCGGGGACGGTGCAGAAGAACCGGTACGCGCCCGCCGCGAGCGTGACGTCCTTCGTGACGTCGCCGTGCAGCGGGATCTCGTCGGACAGCTTCAGCGGGCCGACGAGCGGCGCGGTGCCCTCGATCCAGAGGTTGTGGTCGTCGAGGTCGTAGTTGTGGAAGTTGACGGACAGGGCGCCGCTGCGCACCGTGCTGCGGGTCGTCTCGAAGACGAAGACGCCGTCGCGGTCGTAGGCCTTGACGCCGACGGCGTTGAGCTCGGGCGTCGGGGTGTCCCCGTCACGTGCCCCGCCGCCCGGGGTGGGTGCCGTGTCGCTGGAGCCGCCGCCTCCGGTCGGGGCCGGCGCGGTTGTGCCGGTGCCGCCGGGCGTGGGGGCCGGGGTGGGCGCGGACGGCTTGGGCTTCACCGACGGCTTCGTCTTCTTGGTCGACTTCTTCTTGGCCTTGGGACAGCGCTTCGCGTCACCGCCGCGGCGCGCGCCGGAGGTCTTCTTCCGGCTCGTGCCGCGGCGGCATCGCGTCCGCTGACCGGGGCGCTTCTGCTTCGCGCCGGCCGTACGGTCCTTGGTTTCCGCCTTGGCGGCGGGGGCGTCGGCCGCGTGCGCGCCCGCGGGCGCCGCGGCACACGCCGCGAGCAGCACGCAGACGAGCAGCGCGGCGCGCCTCACAGCAGCACCGGCTGGGTCAGCGCACCGGCGCCGGGGATGATCCCGTCGGCGTCGGTCTGCAGCCACTGCTCGAGCAGGCCGCAGTACAGCGC
>JAEMQS010000131.1:4201-6386 GCA_016463765.1 Solirubrobacteraceae bacterium
ATGCGCCGCGCGTAGGCGAGCGCCGGGTCGCCGCCGGGCAGCGCGCCGAGCTGGCGGTGCGCGTCGCGCAGGCGGGTCGTCATGGCGGTGCCCCAGGTGCCGTGGGTGCCGAAGTCGTAGGACCCGATGCTGTCGGTCGCCGCGACGGGATTCGTGGCGGTCGCCAGCGCGGGGGAGAGCAGGCCGGAGAAGCTCAGGCCCTGGATCGGGACCTCGGGCGAGCCGACGCGATCGAGGTAGCGGCCGAGCCAGCCGGTGCTGCCCATCGGGTCGAGCGCCCCGACCTCCCAGTAGTGCCGGGACGTGAAGTGCGACTGGTTCGGTGACGGGTAGCCGATGGCCGGCGCGACCGCGACCCCGCAGGACGGGTCGTTCCACAGCTCGCGCAGGCCTTCGGCCGCGGGATGCCAGACGAGCGACGGGTCGGGCTCGAAGCGGCGCGCCGGGCCGTCCGCGACGCGCAGCGTGGGGCGCAGGTCGGCGTACCGGCTGTGGCCGGCGGGGGCGAGCAGGCTGAAGTTGTCGGCGCCGCCGTCCATGAAGACGGAGACGATGACGCGGTGGTCGCCCGCGGCCTGGGCGACCGCGGCCTCGAACGCCTCGGGCGCCAGGAGCTTGCCCGCGCCGTAGACCGACAGCGCCAGGCCGGCGGAGCGCAGGAGCATCGAGCGGCGCGTCATGCCCGTGCCCGCCGGGATGGGCATGCCGGGTTCGATGGCGGGCAGCCCCTCACCGGCGCGGGCGATGCCGTCGTGCGAGCGGTTCCAGTCCGAGCAGCAGCGATGGGTCATCAGCACACCTGGAAGTCGGGAGATGCCGCGATGAGGTGCCGCAGGCTGTTCTGCCTCATCGCGCGGAAGTCGTTGGTGGAGTAGCCGCTGGGTCGCGGCTGGTCGGCGTAGGCACGCAGGGCGGCGAGGGTCTCGGCGCTGACCGTCGGGTCGCCCCAGAACCGCAGGGCCGCGGCGACCGCCTCGGCCGGGGTCTCGTTCGACCCGCTGTAGCTCCCGCTCGTGGCGGCGAGGCCGTTCATCGCCTCATACGCCAGACCCCAGCGCCCGAGATGGGTGGACGTGTCCAGCCACGCCTGGTCCTTCCAGCCCGACACGTTGGGCGGGTAGAAGAGGCGCTGCCCCGAGGGGTCCGCGCGCCAGCCCCAGTTGGTGTTCGCGATGCCGCGCCCCGCCCCGCGCATGAGCCCCGCGGCCAGGACGACCGGTGGCTTGACCATCGACGGGCCCGCGTGGAAGTCGGGGTGCAGCAGGATCGCCTCGAGCACGTCGGCGATCGACCGGCCGCTCGTGACGTACAGGTGCTCGAGCGCGCCCTGGGTCGTCGGCGACGGCGGGGTGGGGACGAAGTACGACCACAGCTTCAGCACGAAGAACGAGCGGTGGTACGGGTTGTCGAGGCAGAGATCGACGGCGCCCGCCCAGTCGAACGTGCCCGTCCGCTGGTACGCCGTCCCCGCCCACAGGGTCTTCGTGCCGCGGTCCTGCCAGTTCGTGTGCAGCCGGAAGTTCACGAGCCGCCCATCGGCGTCGCTCCAGTCCGCGCGCCACCCGGTCAGCGCGCGCGCGAGCTGGCGCACGTCTGTCTCGGTGTAGGCGCCGCGGTCGGCGCCGAGGGTGAAGAGCTCCATGAGCTCCCGGGCGTAGTTCTCGTTCGGGCTCGTCCGGCGGTTCTCGATCCCGTCGAGCCACACGAGCATCGCGGGGTTGACCGTGATGGCCATGACGAGGTCGCGGAACGACCCGAGCGCCCGGCTGCGCAGGAGTTCGTTCTGGTCGATGGCGAGCCACTGGCCGACCTTGTCCGACGAGGTCGCGAACCAGTCGTGCAGGACCAGTGTCATGCGCTCGGTGAGCTGCTGGTCGGAGCGGACCATGCGGTCGAGCCACCAGCAGTGGTCGTGGCTCCATGCGTCGCGCGGCGCGAGCGCAGGCGGTGCGGGGCCGACGAGCGACGCCGTCCCCGCGGGCCGGACGAGCTGCCGGACCGCCTCCTCCAGGCCGAGGGCTGCCACGCGCTCGCTATCGGCCCGCCCCTTCGGGCCGAACCCGGCGCGCCAGAGCAGCCGCTCGGCCTGGACCACCCCGAACGGACCGCCGTAGACCTCCAGGCCCGCGGGCCGCGGCGGGCGCGCCGGCGGCGGAGGGAGCGGGGCCTCGGGGGTCGTGGGCGG
>JAEMQS010000014.1 GCA_016463765.1 Solirubrobacteraceae bacterium
GCTCGGCGACCTGCCCGGCGAACGCGTCGGCGATCCCCGCCGCGCCCTGCAGCTGGGAGGTCGCGCCGGCCAAGCTGCTGCTCGCGCTGTTGGCCGAGGTCGTCGCGGCCGCGACCGACGCGACGGCGGCCTGGTAGTTCGGGTCGTCCTCGACCCCGGGGATCTGCGCAAGCTGGGCTGCGGCCTGCTCGAGCTGCGTCACGGTCTGCTGCGTCGCACTCGCGGCGCTCGAAACGGCCTGGCTGCTCGCGGCGACGTCGTCGGCCATCTTGCGCACCACCGGCGCGCCCTCGGTGACCGGCGTGACCGCGGTGCCCAGGCCGCCCGAGATCTGCTTCGAGCCCGCGAGCGCGGAGGCCGACCCGTCGCGCAGCTTGCGCGACGCGTCGAGCGCCTGCGCCAGGCCGTCGGAGATCTTCTCGGCGCCGTCGCGGGCCTTCGTCAGCCCGCCACGCAGCTCGCCCGCTCCCGCCTCGGCCTCGCCCGAGCCGCTGGAGAGCTGCCCCGCGCCGCCCGCGGCCTCGCCGATTCCGGCCTTCAGCTCGGCGGCACCGGCACCGGCCTGGCCGAGGCCCTCCTCGAGCCTGCCCAGGTCCTTCTTGCCGCCCTTGAGGAGCTTCGTCGACTCCCGGAGCTTGCGCGGGAGGACCGCGAGATCGCCGCTCGTCGCCGCGATCGCGCCCGGCCCGATCACCGACGCGACCATCGGGTCCTTCGCGATGTCCGTCTGCAGCTCGTCGAGCTGCACGAGCGTCTTGCGGGTCGTGATCGGCGGTCCCTCGGAGACGACGAGCATGTTGTACGGCGTGGGCCACCCCGGACCCATGACGGTGCTCACCCGCTCGAACGCGAGCCGGGCCGTGTCGTCCTCGGGCAGCAGGTCCACCGACGGCGGGCCGGTCTTCAGGTTCAGCGCGGGCAGTGCGAGCACGACGAGCAGCAGGGTGGCGGCGGCGCCCGCGGGGACCGGGTGGCGAATGACGCTCGCGCCGCCGCCGGTCAGGCGGTGCCACCCGGCGACGAGGAACGGCGGAGCAGGGAAGCTGAAGGCCTGCAGCCGCTCGCCGAGCAGCGTCGTCAGCGCCGGGAGGACGACGACCGCCGCGCCCACGGCGAGGGTGGCGCTCAGCAGGACGCCGACACCGAGCGACGTGAGGATCTCGGTCGGCGCGATGAGCGTCGCGACGATGAGCGCCACGATGAGCGCGGTCCCGCCGATCAGGATGCCGCGGCCGCCGGTGTCGACCGCGCCGAGCGCGGCGTGGGCGGGCGTCTCGTGCTCGTCCTCGACCTGCTCGCGCCAGCGGCGGTAGAACAGCAGGCCGTAGCCCACGCCGAGCGCGAGGCCCGTGGTCGCGCCGAGCGCCAGCGTGATGGCGTCGATCGGGATCGCCTTGCCCAGCAGCGCCACCGCGCCGAAGCTGCTGAACGCGGTCGCGGCGCCGAGGGCCGTCAGCGCCAGGGCCGCGATCGGGGTCCGCAGGATCAGGAGCAGGACCAGGAAGATGAGCGGCACGGCGAGCGCGATCGCCGTGCGCGTCGACGAGATCGCCGTGTCCTTGATCGCGATGTCGAGCGTCGGCTGGCCGGTGATGGACGTCGTGACCGGGCTGGTGATGCTCTTGGCGACGAGCGTGTCGAGCTCCTCCTGCCGGCCGGCGACCATCTCCTCCTCGGTCTGCGCGACCGACGCGACGATCATCGCCGCCTCGGGCGACGGTCGGAGCTCCTTGGCCGTGTCGCCGCCGTCCCAGGCCGAGAGGACCCGGACGTCGGGCTGGTCCGCGAGGCGGCGGACGAGCGCCGGCCCCTGCTCGTCGAGCTGCGCCTTCGGACCCTCCAGCAGGATGGGGACGAGGACGCTCGGACCGAACTCGGACTCGGCGAGGTACTCGGCCCGCGAGGATTCGGTTCCCTCGACGACGGTGATCGACGGGGACAGCGACGAACTGACGCCGGCGCCGATGAGGATGAGCGCGACGGCCAGCGCGCCCCATCCGGCGAGCGCCGCTCGGGGATGCCTGATCGACAGCTGCGCGAGCTTGAGCACGGACCTCTCCTGACCTTCCGCGGGACGTCTCGCACGCTACGGGCGCCAGGCGGCCGTGCCATCCGCAATCCGTCACCAACACATGTGCGGATTGGTACGGGTGCGGTGGGGGCCTCTCCCGGGCACCATGTCTCTCATGACGTTGGGGAGACTGGTACTGCAGGCCGCAGACCGGCACGCCGCGTACGTCGCGATGCAGGCCCCGGGAAGCGGAGGCTGGGCGGACATCTCGTTCGCCGAGCTCGGCCGGGCCGCGCGCGAGATCGCCGCCGGACTGCACGACCTCGGCCTCGGGCCGGGAGACCGGGTCGCCATCCTCGGCGCCACCCGGCCGGAGTGGACGCTCGCCGACTGCGGCACGCTGCTCGCGGGCGCGACCGTCGTGCCGATCTACCACACCAACCCGGCGTCGGAATGCCGCTACGTGCTCGCGCACTCGGGCGCATGCGCGGTGATCTGCGAGGACGCCGACCAGCTGGCGAAGATCCGCGAGGTCCAGCCCGACTGCGTGGACCTGCGTCACATCATCACGATGGTGCCCACCGACGACCGGGACGTCGTGTCGCTCGAGGAGCTCCGCGGCCGCGGCGTCGCGGCCGGCGCAGACGCGGACGCGATCGATCGCATCAGCGGCAGCGTGCGTGACGACGACGTCGCGACGATCGTCTACACCTCGGGAACCACCGGCCCGCCGAAGGGCTGCATGCTCACGCACCGCAACGTCCTGGCGACCATCGACATGTACGCGCGGCAGGTGCGGATCGAGCCGGGCGACTCGGCCTTCTTCTTCCTCCCGCTCGCCCACGTGCTCGCTCGCGTGACGCAGTTCGTCGCGCTCGATTCCGGCGGCACGCTGGCGTTCTACAGCCGCGACCCGGCGAAGCTCCTCGACGACATCGCGACGCTGCGACCGACCCACCTCCCGTCGGTGCCACGGCTCTTCGAGAAGATCCACACCCGCGCGCTGGCGACCGCCGCCGACGAGGGCGGCGTCAAGGCCGCGATCTTCACGCGCGCGCTGAGCACGGCGCGACGGGCCCGGGCGATCGAGCGGGCCGGCAGGCGGCCGGACCCCGTGTTGCGCGCGCGCCGCGCGCTGGCCGACCGCGCCGTCCTGCACCGCGTCCGCGACCTGCTCGGTGGCCGCATCCAGCTCTGCCTGACGGGCGCGGCGCCCATCAGCGTCGAGGTCCTCGAGTTCTTCGACGCGTGCGGGATCGTGATCGTCGAGGGCTACGGCATGACCGAGAGCTGCGCCGCCGCGACGCTGAACACGCCGAGCCACGTGCGGTTCGGCACCGTCGGCCAGGCGCTCCCCGGCGCGGAGATGCGTGTCGCCGACGACGGCGAGGTGCTGCTGCGCGGTCCGCACGTCTTCCCCGGCTACTACCGCAACGAGGAGGCGACCCGCGAGACGATCGACGACGACGGCTGGCTGCACACCGGCGACCTCGGCGCGATCGACGACGACGGGTACCTGCGCATCACCGGACGGGCGAAGGACCTCATCATCACGTCGAGCGGGAAGAACATCACGCCGTCGAACCTCGAGGCCGAGCTGCGCGAGTCGCGGTGGATCTCGCAGGCCGTGGTGTACGGCGATCAGCACCCCTACCTCGTGGCGATGCTGACCCTCGACCCGGAGGAGGCGCCATCGCTGGCGCAGCGGCTCGGCGTCGCCGACGACCCCGCGAAGATGGCCGCCGACCCGCGGGTCCGCGACGCGCTGCAGGAGGAGATCGACCGGGTCAACCGCGACGTGTCACGGATCTCGGAGATCAAGCGGTTCGGGGTGCTGGAGCGCGACCTCACGCTCGACGCCGACGAGCTGACGCCGACGCTGAAGGTCAAGCGCAACCGGGTGTACGAGCACCACCACGACTTCTTCGAGCACCTGTACGACGGTTGACACCGACGTTCCTTGCGGTCAGCGCAAGGAACGTCGGGTTCTACAGCTCGTCGAGCCCGATGACGAGGCCCAGCCGGTCGGCGCCGCGCCGAAGTCGCCCGTCGAGCGTCACCACACGGCGACCGGCCAGGCGGGCCAGCGCGACGTACTCTGCGTCGTAGGTCCGCGCCCAGCCCAGCTCACGCGCGACCGCCCACGCCTCGCGACCGAGCCGCGCCGGCGCCCGCCGCGCGACGGCCAGTCGTTCCAGTCGGTCGAGCATCACCTCGCCGTCCTGCACCGGAACCCGGCTCTGCCACACCTGCAGCCGCAGCGTGGCGCGGGCCTCCGACCACATGAGCGGCGGGGCGATGAGGTCGCCGCCCAGTCGCTCCAGCCCGCCTTCCTCGACGAGCGATGCCACGGCCACGCTCGCGTCGACGACGAACGTCAACGCCCGCGCCGGGCGTCATCGAGCGCGCCGACCCAGTCCGGCGCCGGAAGTCCCGAGGGGAGCCGTTTCCAGGCATCGGGGAGCGGGAGCGAGTCGGGACGCGTCACGAGCAGGTCAAGGTCGGCTTCCTCGATGACGTGCTGGGTGCCGACCTTCCGCGCGGGCAGGCGGCCCGAGCGGATCCAGCGGCGGATCGTCTCCGGGTCGCGGTCCACCCGCTTCGCCGCTTCGGGCACGGTCAGCATCGCTGGCGTAGCGTACTACAACACTCAGAGGATCTGGGCCTTCACGCTCACAGCGCCATGGCCACGTACTTCGTCTCCAGGTACTCGTCGATGCCCTCGAACCCGCCCTCACGGCCGAACCCGGACTGCTTCACGCCGCCGAACGGCGCACCCGCGTTCGACACCAGGCCCTGGTTCAGCCCAATCATCCCGGTCTCCAAGGCGTCGATGACCCGGAACGCCCGCTTCACGTCGCGGGTGTAGACGTACGCCACGAGCCCGTACTCGGTCCGGTTCGCCGCGGCGATCGCCTCGTCGTCGGAGCTGAACGTCGTCACCGGCGCGACCGGGCCGAAGATCTCCTCGGTGAACACCCGTGCGTCGCCCGGCACGCCCGCCAGCACGGTGGGCTCGTAGAAGTACCCGGCGCCGTCCACCCGCGAGCCGCCGCACAGCACCTTCGCGCCGCGCGACACCGCCTCGTCGACGAGCTCGGCGACCTTGCCCCGCTGGTCGTCGTCGATCAGCGGGCCGAGCGTCACGCCCTCCTCGGTCCCGCGCCCGACCTGCATCGCGCCCATCTTCTCCGCGAGCTTCTCGGCGAACGCGTCGGCCACCGACTCGTGCACGTGGAAGCGGTTCGCGCTCGTGCACGCCTCGCCGCCGTTGCGCATCTTCGCGATCATCGCGCCCTCGACCGCCGCGTCGAGGTCGGCGTCCTCGAAGACGAGGAACGGCGCGTTGCCGCCGAGCTCCATCGACACGCGGAGCACCTGCTCGGCCGACTGCTCGATGAGCACCTTGCCGACCTCGGTCGACCCGGTGAACGACAGCTTGCGCGTGCGCGGGTCGCGGATCAGCGGCTCCATGACCGAGCCCGAGGACTTCGCCGTGACCACGTTCAGCGCGCCCTTCGGCAGGCCGGCGCGGTCGACGATGTCGGCCAGCGCGAGCATCGAAAGCGGTGTCTGCTTGGCCGGCTTGACGACCATCGTGCAGCCGGCCGCGATGGCCGGGCCGATCTTCCGGGTCCCCATCGCCATCGGGAAGTTCCACGGCGTGATGAACAGGCACGGACCGACGGGCTGGCGCTGGACCAGCACGCGCGCGGTGCCCTTCTCGTTCATGCGGAAGTCCCCGGTGATGCGCATCGCCTCGCCGCTGAACCAGTGCAGGAAATCGGCGGCGTAGAGGATCTCGGCCTTCGACTCGGCGACGGGCTTGCCCATCTCCAGCGTCATGAGCAGCGCGAGCTCGTCGGCGCGCTCCACGATCTCGTCGTAGGCACGGCGCAGGATCTCGCCGCGCTCGCGCGACGGCAGCGCGGCCATCTCCGCGCCCGCCTCACTTGCCGCGGTGAGCGCCGCCTTCGCGTCGTCGACGGTCGCGTCGGCGACCTGCGTGAGCTCGGTGCCGGTCGACGGGTCCTCGACGCTCAACGTCCCGCCGCCGGTCGCGTCGCGCCACGAGCCGCCGATGAACAGCCCCTTGGGGACGGCGTCGACGGCGGACTGCTCGGTGGTGGCGACGGCCATGGCGGGACTCCTCGGGGGCGACGTACGGGACCTCGCGTCAGCCTACCCAGCCGCGACTGTCGCATTCACGGCGACTATCGCCGTGAACGCGACAGCGGCAACCTCAGCCGGTGCCGAACAGCGCCGGCGCGATGGTGACGACGCCGCGCTCGTCGAGGTAGCTCGCCACCACCGACCCGTCCGTCGCGATGCTGTCGACCGACGCCGGCAGCGCCCGGCGCTGCTCCATGAGCTCGACGTCGTCAGGTTCGCCCGAGCCGAAGCGCGTCGTCTGCCACGCCGTGGTGTCCTCGAGCCACGCCGCGCGGTAGCGGGTGGTCGTGACGCTGTGCGGGATGTCGTCGCGCCGGGAGGTCAGGGTCACGACGCCACCGTCGCCGGAGGCCCGGCGCAGCGCGACGCCGCCGCCGCGGCTGGAGTTGTAGGTGTACGCGACGCGCGAACCGCTGCCCGTCACCGACGTCTCCCGCGCGAGCGTAGACGTCAGCCTGCGCGTCGCCCGGCTGCGGCGCGAGTAGACCGTGACGCCCGTGCGGGTCCCGCCTCCGCGGCGGACGAACGACCACGTGCCGAGGTAGACGCTGGGTGCGGTCTCGCTGTACGTGGAGGTCGACAGTGCGCCCACGCGCGACTCGGTCCCGGCGACGACGTCGTAGGCCCAGACGTCGCACCCCGAGATCGCGGACGTGCCCGAGCACCGTGAATACGCGACGACGAGCCGGCGCTGGCCGAGGTCCGAGCCGACGACGTCGCTGCCGATCGCGGGATCCGGCGGCGCGCCGAAGTCCGGGATGTCCGGGACCGACACGACGCGGGTCGCCGGGTTGCGGACGGTCAGGCGCCAGCGGCCGTTCGGGGCGGGCGCCGCCCACGCGTACCACCCGCCGCCGGCGGCGAGATTGCGGGCGTCTGGGGCTGCAGCGAGGAGGCTGTCGGCGGCAGCGGGCGCCGCCGACAGGGCAAGGGCGGCCAGCGGGAGCGCGGCGCCGAGGAGACGAACGAAGCGGGACATACTGCTGGAACCTCCGGGGCCGCGAGGTGTTGCGGCCTTTCTCCTCAGGCCGAGACGGTCTCCGTCCCCAGCTCCTCGCTGAAGGCCACGTCCTGCGAGTAGTCGATGGGCACCACGATGAGCGACGGCACGTCGAGCGTGAGCGCGTGGCGGAGCTGCGGGCCGAACTCTTCCGCGGACTCGGTGCGCCACGCCGGGATGCCGAACGACTTGGCGAGCGTGACGAAGTCCGGATTGGTGAAGTCGGTGCCGAAGTGGTCGCCGAACTTCTTGTCCTGCTTCCACACGATCGAGCCGTACTGGCGGTTCTCCCAGATGACGTTGACGATCGGGGTCTTCAACCGGGTGGCGGTCTCGAGCTCCTGCATGTTCATGAGGAACCCGCCGTCGCCGTTGACCGTGACGACCTTGCGGTTCGGGTAGACGAGCTTCGCGCCGATCGCGCATGGCAGCGCGAAGCCCATGCCCGCCAGGCCGTTGGCGATGAGGACGGTGTTCGGCTCGTGGGCGGGGAACATCCGCGCGATCCACAGCTTGTGCAGGCCCACGTCGGAGATGAGCATGTCCTCGCGGCCGAGCGCCTGGCGGATCTCCCACAGCACGCGGGGCGGCTGCATCGGGAACCCGGTGTCGTTCTTCGCGGCCTCGAACCGGCCGACGATGAGGTCGTGCAGCCGGGTCGAACCGCCCGCGTGCGGCACGTCGCGGGCCTCCTCGGCCAGACGGCTGAGCACGTGGTAGATGTCCCCGATGAGCTCGACCTCGGGGATGTAGTTCGTGTCGATCTCCGCCGGCTGGGAGTCGATCATCACGATCTTCTTGTCGGCCTTCGGGTTCCAGTGCTTCGGCGCGTGCTCGACGAGGTCGTAGCCCACGCAGATCACGACGTCGGCGTCCTCGAAGCCCGCCAGCGCGTAGTCGCGCGAGTGCAGGCCGACGGTGCCCAGCGAGTGCGCGTCGTCGGCGTCGAGCACGCCCTTGCCCATGAACGTGTGCGCCGCCGAGATGCCCGTCGCGCGGCAGAACTCCCGCAGAGCCGGCGCGGCGCCCGCGCGCACGACGCCGTTGCCGGCGAGGACCACGGGGTTGATCGCGCTGCGGATGAGGTCGACGGCCTTGAGCAGTTCGCGAGCGCCGGGCTCGGGCTCGACGGGCTTGCGGCGCTGCAGCGGCTCAAGTCCCTCGACGGTCTCCGCCATGACGTCCTCGGGCAGCTCGAGGTGCGTGGCGCCGGGCTTCTCGGACTCGGCGACCTTGAACGCCTTGCGCACGACCTCAGGCACGATGTCCGGCGAGTTGATGCGCGCGTTCCACTTCGTGATCGGCGCCATCAACGCGACGATGTCGAGGTACTGGTGCGACTCCTTGTGCATCCGCTCGAGGTCGCCCTGCCCCGTGATCGCGACGAGCGGCGCGCGGTCGAGGTACGCGTCGGCGACCGCGGTGACGAGGTTCGTCGCGCCCGGCCCGAGGGTGCCCAGGCAGACGCCGGCGCGCCCGGTCAGCCGCCCGACCATGTCCGCCATGTAGGCCCCGCCCTGCTCATGGCGAACGGGAACGAACGTGACCGACGAGCGATCGAGCGAGTGGTTGAGGTCCAGCGTCTCCTCACCGGGGATGCCGAACACCCACTTCACGCCCTCGGCTTCGAGGCATTCGACGAACAGATCTGAGGCGCGACGCGGGGAGCTCACGACAGTTCCGTACCCTGGATCGAGGGGTGTGACGCCATCCGGGCGCACGCTACCACCGCGCAACTTGCGTCCCCGCGCCGTGTCCCCTGCAACGGAATGCGTCTGAAGCTCGCCATCATCTCCGCGCTCACGGTTGCGCTCCTCGCGGCGCCCGTCGCCGACGCCGCGACCCGCGTGATCGTCCGCGGTGCGGGCTTCGGCCACGGGGTCGGCCTGAGCCAGTACGGCGCCTACGGGTTCGCCAAGCGCGGAACCGACTACCGCACGATCGTCAAGCACTACTACCGTGGGACCGAGCTGCGGACGCTCGACGCCGAGCAGACGGTGCGCGTGCTGCTGCAGACGGCGGGCACTGTCCGCGTGAGCAACGTCCGCCGGATCGCGGGCGGCCGCGCGCTGTCCCCGGGGACGACCTACACGGCGCGCGGCTTCGGCTCGGAGATCGTGCTGCGGACGAGCGCCGGCCGGTCGGTCGGGCGCTTCGCCGCGCCGCTGCGGCTCGTGGGCGCCGACGGCGGTCTGCGGCTGGGCGGCCGCGCCGGCAACGGCGTGAGCAACGGCCGCTACCGCGGGGACCTCGAACTGCGCCCGACGAGTGTCGGCGTCAACGCGATCAACGCCGTCGGGCTCGAGGACTACGTGCGCGGCGTCATCTCCGCCGAGAGCCCGGCGTCGTGGCCCGCCGCCGCGCTGCAGGCCCAGGCGGTCGTCGCCCGCACGTACGCGATCACGACGAACAAGCCCGGCGCGGGCTTCGACCACTACCCCGACGTGCGCTCGCAGGTCTACACCGGGATCCGCGCCGAGTACGCGTCCACGGACGCGGCCGTCCGCGCGACTTCCCGTCAGGTCGTCACCTACCAGGGCAAGCCGGTCGTGACGTACTTCTTCTCGACCTCCGGCGGGAAGACCGAGAACGTCGAGAACTCCTTCATCGGGTCCGACCCCAAGCCGTGGCTGAAGAGCGTCGACGACCCGTACGACAGCGTCTCGCCGAAGCACCGCTGGGGCCCGTACCGCTGGACGCCGGCCCAGGCCAAGAAGCGGTTCGGCTCGTGGGTGAAGGGCTCGTTCCGCGGGGTCACGGTCGTGCGCCGCGGCGCGTCGCCGCGCATCGTCTACGCGGACATCGTCGGGAGCCGGGGCCGCACGCGCGTCTCCGGCCCACAGATCCGCGCGCGCCTCGGCCTCGACGACACCTGGGTGACGTTCCGCGTCATCGGCACGACCGCCAAGCCGCCGGCCTCCACCGGCGGCGGCGCGTCACCGCGCGTCCGCGGCTTCGCCCAGGCGAGCACGCCGCGCGGCGTCCTGCGCGGGTCCGTCCGGGGCGGCGCCGCGGGCGTCGGCGGGCGGTGGCTGAAGATCGAGCGCCGCTCGGCCGCGGGCACCTGGTCGACCGAGCTGGAGACCCGTGCGGAGACCGACGGCACGTACCGCGCCGCGGTCCGTCGTCCCGGCGCCTACCGGGTCCGTGTCGGCGTGGACACCGGGCCCACGGTCCGCGTCCGGTAGTCGTCGCCGCGCTTGGCGGCGAGCTGGTGCGCGTCGGCGGCGGCCATGAGGCTCGCCGCATCGTCCGCGTCGCCGGGGAAGAACGCCCAGCCGACCGCGGCGGTCAGCGGCTCGCCGCCCGCGTCGACGGTCGCCAGCCGCTCGTGCAATGCCCCCACGAGCCGCTCGATGCCGTCCGCGTCGATGTCCGGTGCGAGCACGCTGAACTCGTCGCCGCCTTGGCGCGCGACGGTGTCCGACTCCCGGACGGTCTCGCGCAGCGCCGCGGCGGCGCGGCGCAGGACGTCGTCCCCGGTGGGGTGGCCGAACTCGTCGTTGACGGCCTTGAAGCGGTTGAGGTCGAGCGTCACGAACGCGAGCGTCTCCCCGGACCGGTGGTGGCGGAGGATCTCGTAGTCGAGGCGCTCGTCGAGCAGCCGGCGGTTGCCCACCCCGGTCAGCGGGTCGCTGCGTACCTGGTCGCGCAGCAGGCGGGCCTGGCGCAGCTCGCCCGCGCGGAGGATGGCGACGACGGCCGTGAGCGCCCACACGGTCGGCAGGCCGATGAGGACCGTGCCCTGGGTGTCGGGGCTGCCCTCCCCGGTCAGGACGGGGAGCAGCATGCACGCCGAGAGAAACGCGAGGTGGACGACGACGAAGGCCCGGCGCTCGAACGCGAAGCCCACGAGCGGACCGATGAGCAGGTAGGTCCACACGATCACGGTGGCGTCGGGTTCCGCCACCGCGACGCCCCAGGTCGCCAGCAGGCACGCCAGCGGCGGCAGGACGTGGAACGCCCACGGGGGCATCCGCCGCCAGGGCAGGAGCAGGACGACCGCGCCGGTGAGGGAGGTCGTCGCGCCGACGACGATCAGCGGGGAGACCGGCGGCCCGTCGATCGCCAGGAGGACGAGCATCGCGAGCAGCGGAGTGAAGAGCAGGCCGAGGCCGGCCGCCACCGCGACAACCCGCAGACGATCGACGTCGAACCCTGCCCGTTCCACCCACCAGTCATCGGCGCGAACGGGCGGCGCCTCAACCCCAGACCCGGATCAGGTGTAACAGCTGCCCGGCCGCGCCGGCGTGCGCCAGTAGTAGTTCGCCATGGTCTCGGTAACCGTGCCGTTGTAGGCGTAGTAGCCGTTGACCACGCCGTTCAGGCCGACTTCCCAGTGGTAGAAGCTCGCGCCGCCCTGGCTCGTGTACTCGATGACCCACGAGCCGTCGGCGTTCTGCTGCGCCCCGACGACCGTGTACGACCCGACGGTGTTGATGTCCGAGCCGCTCACCGGCGTGCAGCGGCGGTACTCGAACGAGAAGTCGGGCATGTGCTCGTAGCGGTTCTCGACCTGGCAGATCGGCCAGCGCCCCGCCTGACAGTCGCTGAACTCGCTGTTGAGGAAGTAGCCCTTGATCGACTCGAACGCCTCGGTGCCGGTCAGGACCCGGCCGGGCGCCTTGAAGAGCGGCGTTGCGGGAGCGGGCGTCGGATTGGCCGGCGCGGGGGTCGGGTTCGCGCCCGTCCCGCCGCCGGGAGCACCGGCGGTGATCGTCGCGCTGATCGTCGACCGCCGGTTGGCGCGCGACCGGATGCGCAGCGACACCTTCCCGCCGGCGAGCGCCTGCACCTTCGTCGCGTCAGCCCCCTTGTAGGCCTTGCTGCGCCACGTCCCGAGCTTCTTTCCAGTCACCTTCCCGGTGCCGCGCGTGAGCTTGTACGTCTTGCCGCCGCCGACCGCGCTCACGGTCTTCGGCCGCTGCCGCGCTGACAGCGTCTTGTCGCTCGACAGGACGACCACGAGCCGCGATGCGCCGCTCTTCGTGTCGATGGTCACGGCCGCCGAGATCTTCGCCTCGGCGGTAGCGGGCAGGAGCAGTGTGAGGAGCGCGAGAAACGCGGCGGCAGGAACGCGTCGAGACATGGTCTCCCGATTGTTCCGCGCGCCGCGCCACGCCGCAACCCGGTGCTATGCGAACGCGCGGACCAGGAGCTCGGACACGCAGACCGGCTTCTCGCCCCCCTCGCGCTCGAACGTCTGCGCGATGGTGAACTGCACGCCGCCCGCGACGTCGGACACCTCGCTGATCGTCGCGCGCATCCGCACCTTGCTGCCGACCGGCAGCGGCGACGGGAAGCGCACCTTGCCGAGGCCGTAGTTCATGGCGAACGCGAAGCCGTCGAACGACACGATCTCGTCGTTGAACTTCGGGCCGAGCGACAGCGTGTAGAAGCCGTGCGCGATCGTCCCGCCGAACGGCGTGTCCTTGGCGCGCTCGGGATCGACGTGGATCCACTGGTGGTCGCCGGTGACGTCGGCGAAGTCGTTGATCGCCTCCTGGGTGACCTCGTGCCAGTCGCTCACGCCGAGCTCCTCGCCGACCTTCGCCTTCAGTTCGTCGATCCCGTTGATCGTGACGGCCATGTGCGCGCCTTCCTCCTGGGGGTGGATTCCCCGGAGATGGTGCCAGGGCCGGTCAGGCGGCGGTGTCGCGCCCGAACCGCGGCGCGGCGGCTGCGAGCAGCGGTGGGGTGGGGCGGACCTTGTCGGCCCGCTGACGCTCGTCGGCGATCTCGATGAGCTCGGCCGACCCGCGTGCGTCCGTCGGGTAGATCGCGTAGCCGATGGCGGCCTCCAGCGGCGTGCCGCCGGCGTCGACGGACCTCAGCGCACCCCGGATGTGCGCGACGATCTCGGCAGCGTCACGCGCGCCCGCCTCCGGCGCGAGCACGGCGAACTCGTCGCCGCCCTGCCGGGCGACGGTGTCCTGGCCGCGGACCGCGGCGCTGAGCGCGGCGGCCGCGTCCTGGAGCAGCACGTCGCCGGCACTGTGGCCGAGTTCGTCGTTGATGCGCTTGAAGCCGTTGAGGTCCAGGACGATGAGCGCCATCTCGCGCCCGGTCCGCTCGTGCCGTGTGAACTCGTAGTCGAGGACCTCCTCGAACACCCGGCGGTTGCCGATGCCGGTCAGCGGATCGCGCCGCGCGAGCCCTTCGAGCTCCTGCGCCTGATCCTCGGCGTGCTGCCAGACGAGCATCACGAACATCCCGAGGCCCCAGGTGATCGGGACCATGAGCAGCGTCGCGAGGACCGTCACCGCGTTGGTCTCGACCAGCACCAGCGGCGCCATGAGCGCGACCGTGGCGAACGCGATGTGCGCGGCGATCGCGCGCGGCGTCTCGATCATGAAGGCGATGGCCGGGCCCGCGAACGCGAAGAGGCCGACGATCACGGCGCCGTCTGGTGACAGCGACATCGACGCCAGCGAGATCTCGGTGACCACGATGACCGGCAGCAGGTGGAACAGCCAGCCGGGCATCCGGTCGGTGGGCACCTGCGTGATGAGCAGGCCGGTGACGACGGCGAGTCCGCCGACCCAGAGGATCGGGGTGGTCCCCAGGACGAGGTGCGCGACCAGCGCAAGACCACCCGTCCCGATGAAGATCGAGGCAGTGGTGTAGCGCACGTTGCGCTGCCTGGAGATGCGGCGGGAGAGGCGCATCATGATCACTATCGGCCGACGGCGACCGTCCACTGAGGACGAGCTGCCGAAACTGGTCGAGTGTCCAGCGGATGTCTCGGATCACACGGGGAAATCGGCCCGTGCGCCGCGCCACATGGCGCTGAGCTGCGTGCCGTCCCCGGAATCCCGGCGCCGCGGGCCCTTGTCCGCGCGCTGCCGGGCATCGGCCACCTCGACGAGGTGCTCGCGCTCGGTCGCGTCGTCCGGGAACACCGCGGAGCCGATCGCTCCCGCGAGGTTGGTCCCGCCGCCCGCGTCGACATCGCCGAGTGCCTCGCGGACGTTGCGCACGATCCGCGCCGCCTCGGGTGCGCCGGCCTCCGGCGCGAGGATGCAGAACTCGTCGCCGCCCTGGCGGGTGACGGTGTCCTGGCGGCGCACGGCGGCCCGCAGCGCCGTCGCGGCAGCGCGGAGGACCTCGTCGCCGGCGAGGTGGCCGAGCGTGTCGTTGACCCGCTTGAAGTCGTTGAGGTCGAGCACGATGAGGGCGAACTGCCGGCCCGTGCGGGCGTGGCGCGTCAGCTCGTAGTCCAGGCGCTCGCCGAGCAGCCGCCGGTTTCCTACCCCGGTCAGCGGGTCGCGGCGCATGAGCCGCCCGAGCTCCTCGGCCTGCTCCTCGACGATCCGCCAGGGCAGGGCGATGAACAGGACCATCGCCCAGAGGCCCACGGTGGTCGCGACGACCGCGACGAACGTCACGTCGTCGTACGGGGCGTAGAGCAGCGGCAGGGCGATCAGGAACGTCGTGAACGCCGTCTGCACCGCCATGCCGCGCCGCGTCTCCATCATGAAGCCGATCGCCGCGCCCACGAACATGAAGAACGGCATCACGAGATACCCCGATGGGCCGACGGCCCAGACCGCGGCGGTGGCGACCAGCGCCGCGCACAGCGGCCCGAGGTGGAACCACGCCGCCGGCAGCCGGTCGGTCGGCGCGAACCGCATGACCAGGCCGACCGCGACGGCGACCGGGGTCATCAGCAGCAGACGCGGCTCGTCGACGAGCAACGCTCCCGCGGCGGCCGCGAGCGCGCCGAACAGGTAGACGAACATCACGGCCACGCGGACGCTCGGCTGCCGGCTGACCCGGCGCGAGAGCGGCACGTGATCCTCTTCGCCCGAGGGCAGCGGGACACTCGCCGGCAGTTCGATCGGCACGGGGCGCTCGAAGGCCTCGGGCAGGATGATCTCGCCGAGCCCGACCGACGACTGCAGCTTGTCGTCGCGCTGGCGCGCATCGGCCTGGTGCAGCAGCGTCTGCGGGTCCCGTCCGTCCTGCGGGAACGTCGCAACGCCGACGGCGGTCGTCAGCGGCCGGCCCGCGGCATCAACGGTGGCGAGCACGCCGCGGATCGTCGCAACCAGGCGTGCCGCATCCTCGGCGCCCGTCTCCGGCGCGATGATGCAGAACTCGTCGCCGCCCGGGCGGGTGACGGTGTCCTGGCCGCGCAGCGCGCTGGTAAGCAGCGCCCCGACCTCGCGGAGGAGGTCGTCACCGGCGGTGTGGCCGAGCCGGTCGTTGACCTGCTTGAACCCGTTGAGATCGAGGACGAGCAGCGTGAGCGGCAGGCCGGTGCGGCTGTGGCGGGCCATCTCGTAGTCGAGCCGCTCGCCGAGCATCCGGCGGTTGCCCACGCCCGTGAGCGGATCGCGGCGCACGAGCTGCTCGAGCATCGCGCCCTGGGCCTCGGCCGTTCCCCAGACGAGGTGGATGAACGCCGCGAGCCCGGCCGCGCAGACGAAGCTCGCCAGGAGGGCGGCGTCGGTCGCCGCGTTCGTGTCCGCGAAGAGGGCGAGGCCGAGCACGACCGCCGCGGCCAGCGTCCACTGGAAGACCCTGCCGGCACGCCCCTCGATGACGAAGGCGATCGTCGGCCCGACGAACACGAAGAGGGCCGCGACGGTGCCGCCATGCGGTTCGAGTGTCGCCACGCCGACGGCCCATGGCGCCAGGATCAGGATCGGAAGCCCGTGATACCAGGCCGGGTGCATCGTCCGCAGCGGCGTGCCGACCACGAGCGCGGCCGAGAGCAGCGCGAGCACCCCGCTGAGGCGGATGGCGCCGTTGTCGAACATCTCGGCTGCCGGGAACGTCAGGATGCCGATGACCGTGAGCAGGCCGACGGTGATGATCTTGCCGCGGTTCTGGCGGCTGATCTGGCGGGCGAGGGTCTCCGGCTCGGTCGGGCGATACCCGATCAGGCGCAGGGTGCGCAGGACACGCAGAAGCGGCTGCGGGTAACGCGACGAACGCGTCGCAGGTGTTGCACGAACCATGTCCACGGCTGAAACCAGCACTTCGCGCCTAAATATGGCGTATCAGTGCCCCGGTGGCGAGGAATCGGGCCTACGTCGTTCGTCCAGGCTCGGTGACGACGGGTCATGCCTCGTCCCCCCAACGAGGTGCACCGGATTCTACGCGCGCACGCCGTTCCAGTGCGCTGCATCACGGACGCCGAGCTCCGTGGAGGGCTCGTCGTCGGACAGGTACTCCAGCGCCATTGCGCCCCAGTCCGCGCCGGCGCGCAGCTCGCCCAGGACCGCGAAGAGCATGCCCTCCATCCGCCGGATGAGCAGCGCCTGCGGGGGAATGGTCTGGCGGCGCATCTGCTCGAAGTACGGCGAGCGCGGCGACGAGCCGACCTCGATCGCGACGCGGACGTACTCCGGATCGAGGCGGCGGAAGCCGGGCACGAAGTACCACTCGCCGGCGCTGCGCAGCTGCTGGAGGACCTTCTCGGGCTCGAAGGTGTCGGGCTCGGGCAGGTAGCCGAGGGCCGCGAGGCCGGCATGGACGGCGTCGGCGTCGCTGTCGATGATGGCGCGCGCGAGCGCCCGCTCGCCCTCGAGGTAGTCCTCGGGCACGTACCGCATGAGGCCGAAGTCCAGGAAGCACACGCGGCCGTCGTCGGCGAGCAGGTAGTTGCCGGGATGCGGGTCGCCGGCGGCCAGGTGCGCACGGGTGAGCAGGCCGTAGAAGAACCGGTAGACGATCTCGCCGAAGCGGTCGCGCTCCTCCTCGGGCAGCGCCTTGATCTCGTTGAACCCGCGGCCGTCGACGAACTCGGTCACGAGCACGCGTCGCGTCGACATGGCCGTGTCGACCTCGGGAACCCGGATGTCCGGATGGCCGCGCAGGGCACGGGCGACCGTGCGCTGGTGCTGCGCCTCGAGCTCGTAGTCGAGCTCCTCGCCGATGCGCTCGCGCAGCTCCGCGCTGATCGCCTTGACGTCGAGCCCCGGAGCGAGCCGCTTGGCGAGCGGCAGCAGCATCCCGATGTTCCGCAGGTCGGTCTCGACGGCCTCGGCGACGCCGGGGTACTGCACCTTTACGGCGACATCGCGCCCGTCGTGGGTGGTCGCCCGGTAGACCTGCCCGATGGACGCGGCGGCGATGGGCGTCTCGTTGAACTCCGCGAAGTGGTCGGAGACCTTGCCGCCGAGGTCCTTGCGCAGGACCTTCTCCATGTCCTTGAACGGGACCTTGGGCGCGTCGTCGCGCAGAGACGCCAGCTTGTCCTTGAACTGCTCGCGCTCGGACTCCGGGATGAGGTCGAAGTCGATGGTGGACAGGACCTGGCCGAGCTTCATGGCCGCGCCCTTCATCTCCCCCAGCCGCGCGACGAGCTCCTCGGCGGTCTCCATGGCGCGCTTCTCGTTCGCGGCCTGCGCTTTCTCGTCGCTGCGGGCGCTGTTCGCCGCGCGTGTCCCCGCCCACTTCAGGCCCTGGCCGGCGACCATGCCGCCGAGCTTGGCGGTACGACCGATGCGGGAAGTGGGGATCTTGGCCATGGCAGGGAGGGTACGGGTGCGGTGCTGGACCGGATTGCGGGGTGGACGTACGATGGCGGGGCATGGGAACCGCAACGGTGCGTGAGCAGTCAGGGACGGTTACGGGCCGGCGGGTGGCCGGGCAGGTGGCGCTGGGGCGCGCGCTGGGCATGCTCTCCGGCGGGGCGCTGATCGTGGGGCTCGCGGTGATCGATGGACCGGACACCGTCGCACTGGCCGTCGGCCTCGGTGTGGGGCTGCTCATCGTCCTGCTCGAGCGGCTCCGCCCTGCCAACGCGACGCTCGGGGGTGTCCGGCGGGCGTCTGAGGTGTCGGCGCCGGTCGACGTCGCCGCTGAACGCTGGCGGGACGGGCCGCTCGCCTGGGGCACGAACGTGGCCCTGGCCATCATCATCGCTGCCGCCGCGCGCACGCTCTTCGGCGACGGCGCCGCCCAGGTCGCCGTCCTCGCGTTGGTCGTGGGGGCCGCGAATCTCGCCTCGTGGTTCGCGATCCGCCGGCTGGAGCGCACGCGCGAGTGCCTTGCCGTCGAGCTGGCGGGGGACGAGCCGGATGGCGATGGGCGTGTGGTGCTGTGCCGGCGGGCCGGGGCCATGGCGGCGTTCGGGCGATGACGCTCACCGACCTGGCCCAGCGACTGCGGCTCGTGGAGCGCGCCCCGACGCGGGCGCGACGAATCACCGGGCTCCACCGCCTGGCGAGCCCGATGGCGGCGACGCTGGGCGGAGCGCTCGTCTTCGTCCTCGACCTGGTGCCGCTGCCCGACAGCGCCTGGGAGGTCGCCTCCGGAGTCGTCGGAGCCCTCCTCGTCCTCACGTTCGTGCTCTTTCAGACAGGACCGTCCCCACAGGATGTCCGGTCGGCCACGGTGCTCCACGAGCTTCCCCCGCTGGAGCAGGTCAGGGCGGGCCGGACCGTGCTGACCTCCGCGCGCGAAGCGGGTGGGGCGTTCGTCGCGCTTGGGGTCATCGGGCATCTCTGGCCTGAGGGGGTGGTCGCGCTGATCACCACCCTGGCGATCGTCGTGCTGACCGAGATCACGGAGACCGTCCTCCTCCTGCGTGCCGAACGCGCTCGGGGAGGAACGGCGCTGGAGGTCCCATCCGACGGTGGGACGCGCGTGGTGGTCTATCGCCCGCACAGTGCGGAGGCGGCGTTCGGGCAGCCACGTCGCCCATCACTCGGCGCTGGGGCCCGCCTGTGATCGACACAAGACGCCGAGCAGACACGGAGTGGGCGTCGCCGGAACAGCCCACGACTCCAGCCCCGTTCGAAGAAGACGTGTCACTCGTCGACGAGTTTGCCCGCGTCCCGAAGCCTCGGCCCGGCGTCGGCGTCTACCTCGGGCTCGCGATGGTCGCGGCGATCGCGGTCTGGATCACCGGAACCGCCGACCTCCAGGAGGCCGCACTGGCCGCACTGCTCATCGCCGTGCCGACGACCCTCGGGCGACTCTATGGCGATCACCAGCGGATGGCGCGGGCGCTGCCCGCCTCGGCGAACGACGTCCTGGCTGCGGACGACGACGAGGACGAGCGGAGCGGCGTCGTGGGCGCAGCGCTCCTCGGCGTGGTGATCGCGGGGCTTCTCGCTGCGACGGGCGCCCTGTTCGGCGAAGGCGTCTGGTGGGGGGTCGGCGCCACTGTCGGCATCGTCATCGGCTCGGACCTCCGCGCGCTCGCCCTCCGCGCGCTCGTGCCCAGGCTGCACCCGGATGCCATCCTCGGCCATCGCCTCGACGGCGACGGTGACGACGTGTACCGGCTCTTCGCCCTCGAGCCCCCCACAGGCTGAACGTCGAAATGTGGCGGTTGATCCGATCGAGCGTCGAAATGTGGTGGCTGGCGCGACCATATTTCGACGTTCGCTCCTGACCGCCCGCCCAGCCCGCATTCCCTCCGGGCACCGGCGCCCTCGGACCGCCCCACCGGCCCAACGTCGAAATGTGGTGCCCCCAGCCACCACATTCCGACGCTCACCTCGCAGAACCACCACATCCCGACGTTCGGCGCCCCGCCGCGGAGCGTCGCCCCGGCCCCGGATACCCTCCGAACCCATGCCCGGCCCGCTCCTCGCCGTCGACGCGCCGTCGCTGCTCTACCGCGCGTTCTTCGCCCTCCCGTCCTCCATCAAGGGCGCCGACGGCCATCCCGTCAACGCGCTGCTCGGCACCGCGAACCTCATCCTCTTCGCCGTCGAGCGCCACGAGCCCCGCGCCGTCGCGCTGTGCTTCGGCGCCGAGGCCGCGCACTACCGCACCGACGCGTTCCCCGCCTACCACGCCGACCGCCCGCCCATGCCCGACGAGCTGGCCCGCCAGTGGGAGGACGCCCCCGCGTTCTTCACCGCCTTCGGGTGGACCATCCACCACGCCGGCGACCTCGAGGCCGACGACCTGCTCGGCTCGTTTGCGCGCATCGAGGAAGAGGCCGGCGGCACCGCGCTGCTGTTCACCGGTGACCGCGACATGTTCCAGTGCGCCACCGACCACGTCAGCGTCCTGTACCCGCGCGGGGGCAAGGACGGGCCGGAGGTCATCGACCCCGGCGCCGTCCGCGAGCGCTACGGCATCGACCCCGAGCAGGTCCCCGACTTCATCGCGCTGCGCGGCGACCCGTCCGACGGCCTCCCCGGCGCCAAGGGCATCGGGGAGAAGACCGCGCGCGACCTGCTGCGCGAGCACGGCTCCCTCGAGGGCCTGCTCGATGAGGCGCACAAGCCCGTCCCCAAGCTCAAGCCGCGCGTCGTCGGCACGCTGACCGCGCAGGCCGACGAGCTGCGTGCGTTCAAGGACATCGCGTCGCTGCGCCAGATCGACGTCGAACGTCCGCACGATGCGCCTCTTGATGCCGAAGCAGCCGCCGCTGCTGCCCGTGCACGCGGCATCATGCGGCTGGCCGAGCGCTTGCAGGCGCTCGCCTGACGCTCACCTCCCCGCTCCCCCTGCCGACCACCTGACCGTGACCCTGCGCCTGTCCGTGCTCGCGACCCTGCTCGCGCTCTTCGTCCTGCCCGCTGCCGCGACCGCGGCCGTGCCCGACGCCATCCCGCTCACGAACTGGGACTTCGCGCTCGACGACGGCAAGATCGGCCTCGACCAGGGGTGGGCGACCGGCGAGCCCGAGGCCGGCTGGGCGCCCGTCACCGTGCCGCACACCATGCAGGCCGGGTTCAGCCAGCGGGAGTTCGAGGGCACCGTCGGCTGGTACCGCCTGCGCTTCGCGGCACCCGACACGGTCGCCGCCGGCTACCGCTGGGCCGCCCGGTTCGAGGGCGCGCGGCGCACCGCGACGGTCTGGCTCAACGGTCAGCAGATCGGCACCCACAGCGACCCGTACACCCCCTTTGAGCTCGAGCTGCACGGCCTGCGCCCCGGGGAGATGAACACGCTCGTCGTGCGCACGGACAACGTCCGGCCGCAGGGCATCCGCGAGGGCTGGTGGAACTACGGCGGGCTCGTCAGACGGGTCAGCCTCGTCCCGCGCGGCACCGCCCATCTCGACAACACGGCCGTCCTGCCCCGCCGCGTGTGCGGCAGCGTCGGCTGCCAGTGGACGGCGATGGTCGACACCGAGATCGTCGCCGGGCCCGCGGGCGCGCCGCCCACGACCGTCGAGCTCGACCTCGCCGCGCCCGACGGCACCGTCACCGCCGGCAGCGCGCCGGTGCGGGCGCTTGCGCCCAACGAGCGGACGTCGCTGCGCTACGAGGTCGTCGTCGGCGGCCGGATCTTCCTGTGGTGGCCGCAGAACCCCGCGCTCTACCGCGCCGAGGTCCGGCTGAACGCGGGCGAACGGACCGAGGACGTCGACCGCTCCCGGGTCGGCCTGCGCACCGTCGCGGTCCGCGACGGCCTGCTCCAGCTCAACGGCCGGCCCATGACCCTCCGCGGCGCATCGGTCCAGGAGGACCTGCCGGGACGCGGCGCCGCGATGAGCGACGCGGACGTCGACCGGATCGTCGCCGACGTCGAGGAGCTGAACGCCGACGTCACCCGCGCGCACTACCTGCTCGACGAGCGGCTGCTGCAGAAGTTCGACGAGCGCGGGATCCTCGTGTGGATCCAGGCGCCGGTCTACCAGCGCGACAGCGATCTCGACGACGACGCCCGCCGCGCGTTCGAGTTGCAGAGCGTGCGCGACACGGTCCGCGAGGCGCGGCGCCATCCCAGCGTCATCGTGCACTCGGTCGCCAACGAGCTGAGCCCGGAGCCCGACCGGCGCGTCGGCACGCGGCGGTTCCTCGCCAGCGCCGAGAAGATCGCGCGCGAGCTCGACCCCACGCGCCCCATCGGGCTCGACCTCTACGGCTACCCCGGGTACGGCCGCCAGCGCTCACACGCGCGGTTCGACATCCTCGGGATCAACCACTACTTCGGCTGGTACGAGGGGCGGCCCGGCCACTCGACCCGCAACTTCGACGGGCTCGTCCGTCACCTGCGGGCGATGCACCGCCGGTACCCGAAGCAGGCGCTCGTCATCACCGAGTTCGGCGCCGAGGGCGTGCGCGAAGGTCCCGCGACAGCGAAGGGGACTCTCGGGTTCCACACCCAGTACCTCCGCCGGACGCTCGACGTCGTCGACAGCGAGCGGTACCTGTCCGGCGCGCTGTACTGGACGGCGCGCGAGTTCGCGGTCCGTCCGCGGTGGCAGGGCGGCGACCTGTACGCCGGCGATTCGATCCACAGCAAGGGCCTGCTGTTCTTCGACGGACGGCCCAAGCCGGCGTGGTTCGTCGCCCGTCAGCGCTTCGCCGACGTGCCGACGTTCCGATGACGCGCGTATCGTGCGCGCTGCATGCCCGCCGATGACCTGACCCAGCGCCGCCGGCGTGAGATCGCCGACGCCGCCGCGCTGACCTTCGCCGAGCAGGGCTACCACGCCACCGGCATCGCCGACATCGCCCAGCGGCTGGGCATCGGACACGGCACGTTCTACCGCTACTTCAAGAACAAGCGGGACATCCTCGAGTACGTCCTCGACGAGGTGACGGTCCGCCTCGGGGAGGTCTTGGCGGCCGAGGACCCCACGTCGACGACGACCGTCGAGGAGTACCGCGCGCAGGTCGAGCGCATCGGGATGGGGCTGTTCGAACTCTTCGGAGCCGAGCCTGCGATCGCGCGTCTCTTCTACGTGGAGGGCGTCGGCGCCGACCACGAGTTCTCCGAGAAGTGGATGGACCTGCAGGGCGCCTTCGCCGCCGTCACCGCCGCCTACCTGCAGAACGGCGTCGATCGCGGGTTCCTGCCGGCGGACCTCGACATCGAGGTCACGTCCCGCGCGGTCAACGGCATGATCTTCGCCGCGCTGCTCGCCGTCATCCGCGACGACGACCCGGCCGCCGAGGGCGAGCGCTGGGTCGCCGGCATCACGCGGATGATGTTCGGCGGGATCGCCGCCTGAGGCCGGGGGTCAGACCGTCGCGGTCTCGCGCGGCGGAGCGACCGGCGCCTGCGGCTTGATGATCTTCTTGATCCCGCTGATCGCGAACTTATTGCCGGGCGCCAGCAGCGGGCCGAGCACCTTGCCGAGCTTCGCCGCGTGCTTGCCGCCCGGGTCGAGCGCCATGACCCAGGTCAGGCGGGTCCCGCGGCTGGTCGGCTCCAGGATGAAGTCCTCAGCCAGCGCCTTGAGGTAAGGCTTGGACGCGCTTGTCACCGTGAACGTCGCGCGGCGCCCCTCCTCCCAGCGGTAGAACTCTTCCTCGACCTCGACGGAGCGCCCGATGCGCAGCGTGCGCACCGCACCCTCGCCCAGCGGCCGCGGGGTGACCCACCGCAGGCGGTCGAGGATCGGCATCCACGACCACATCTCGTCGGAGCCGAGCGCCTCGAAGACGGCGGCGGGCGGGGCGTCGAGGTCGACCGTCGCGGTGACGACGATCGGCGCCGTCTTCAGGAACTGGTCGTCGACACGACGGACGGAGTGGGGGAAGGCCATGTGGGCGAGTCCTTAACGGGGGTGGACCGGGAAACCGTACGGTAGTTCGAGAGATCGAAGTGGCGCGTGCGGCGCCGGTGATGGAGCGTGCTCCACGGATACATGAAGCTGTTGCGGCCGTTGCTGTCGAAGTAGTAGCTGCCGCAGCCGCCGGCGTTCCACACGGTCTTCTGCAGCGCGTCGTCGACCCGGCCGTTGTACTCGCGCTGGACGTCCTCGCGGATCTCGACGGTGGTGAGCGTCTCGCGGTCCATCGCCTCGAGCGCCGAGACGACGTACCGCATCTGCTGCTCGAGCAGGACGGTCGCCGACGAGTGCCCATTGCCGAGGTTCGGGCCCAGCAGCACGAAGAGGTTGGGGAAGCCGCTGACCGTGGTGCCCAGGTAGCCGCGGGGGCTGCCCTGCCAGACCTCGGACATCGTGCGGCCGTCCCGCCCGCGCACGAGGTCCGCGACGGGCATGTCGAGAATCTTGAAGCCCGTCCCGAAGATGATGGTGTCGGCCTCCCGCTCGACGCCGTCGGCGCCGACGACGGAGGTCGGCCGGACCTCCGTGACCGCGTGCGGGACCACGGTGACGTTGTCCCGCGTGAGCGACGGGTAGTAGCTGTTGCTCATCAGGATGCGCTTGCACCCGATGGTGAAGTCGGGCGTCAGCGCGGCGCGCAGCTGCGGGTCGCGGACCTGCCGGGCGAGGTGACGCTCGGCGAGCCGCTGGACCGGCCCCATCGCCCCGGCGTGCCGAGTCGCCCACCCCAGGCCCTCGGCCGCGATGCGCAGCCCCTCGTGCGCGGCGCGCTGCGCGGCGGGGCGGCGGCGGTAGAGGCGGCGCAGCGCCGCGGGGTACGGGCGGTCGGGCTTGGGCAGCACCCAGTGCGGGGTGCGCTGGTAGAGGTCGAGGTGCGCGACGTCCGGCGCGATCTTCGGGACGAACTGCACCGCGGAGGCGCCGCTGCCGATGACCGCGACGCGGCGTCCGCGCAGGTCGTGGTCGTGGTTCCACCGCGATGAGTGAAACGTGGTCCCCGTGAAGGTGTCGAGCCCGGGGAGGTCCGGGATGAGCGGCTCGTGCCACGGCCCGGCGCCGGCGATGAGGACACGCGCGGCGTAGTCGCCGTCGCTCGTCGTCACCACGTGCCAGCGCGCGGCGTCCTCGGACCACGTCGCGGACTGCACCTCGACCCCGAGGCGGAGATGCTCCCGCAGGCCGGTTCGGTTGACGACGTCGCCGAGGTAGGCCTGGATCTCGGGCTGGGGCGCGAAGATGCGGCTCCAGTCCGGGTTCGGCGCGAAGCTGAAGGAGTAGAGCGTGGACGGCACGTCGCACGCGCAGCCCGGGTAGGTGTTGTCCCGCCAGGTGCCGCCGGGCTCCTCGCCGCGGTCGATGACGACGAAGTCGTACCGGCCGGCCGCCCGCAACTGCGCGCCCGCGCAGACCCCGGCAAAGCCGGCACCGAGGATGAGCGCGTCTACGTCTCGGACCATGCGGTGAGAATGATACATCGTTCCGTGAACTGGATTCACCACATGGACTCCGATATCGCGCAGTATCCGGGCCCCGTCCAAGGAGACCTCATGCGCACCCGTTTCATCCCTGCCCTTGCCGCCGGCGCGCTCGCGCTGGCAGGCGCGTCAGCCGCCCACGCGGCACCGCTGCCACTGGGCGGCACGTTCGGCATCACCTACCCCGCCGTAGGCCCCGATGACATCGTTGGGCCCTTTCTCGCAGGCCCCCTCGGCGACCTCAACGGGGACGGCGCGGACGAGTACACCATGCTCGCGAAGTTCACCTCCGAGACCGGCCCGCCCCGGGCGCACGTCGTGTTCGGCAGCCCGACGCGGCGCAACGTGAGCCTCGAAGGCGCAGATTCCCGGGTGCGCGACTACGAGGGTGTGCACTTCGCCCCCGCGGGCGATGTCAACGGGGACGGCACCGACGACGTCATCGTCTCGACGTTCGTCACCGACATCAGCGTCGCGCCGACTGTGGTCGTCGTCTACGGCGGCCCGGGCATCGCCGACGTCCGCCT
This sequence comes from Solirubrobacteraceae bacterium, assembly GCA_016463765.1. GTDB lineage: Bacteria > Actinomycetota > Thermoleophilia > Solirubrobacterales > Solirubrobacteraceae > Svornostia. Next base: position 25,634 of record JAEMQS010000014.1, read on the forward strand.
CGACCAGCCGGGCGCGCGCGGCTTCCGCATCTTCAACGCGCAGCAGGTCGCCCGCGCCGGAGACATGAACGGCGACGGCCGCGACGACCTGTTCGTGACCGACAGCGCCGAGGACGGCGACGTGACCGGCGGCGCCATCCTCTTCGGCAAGGTCAACACCCTGCCGATGAACGCCGCGGTGGCCGGCCCTGGAAAGGTGCGCCTCTCCTCGAGCGTGGTGGCACCGATCAGTGACTCCTCCCCGGTTGCCGCCGGTGACGTCAACGGCGACGGTCTCTCGGACATCGCGTTCAAGACCCGGGACGACCGGGTCTCGGTCCTCTTCGGCTCAGGGTGGCTCCGTCCCGCCGACGTCGACGCGCCCGGGCCCCGCGGGTTCATCATCGAGGGGACCTGGGGCGGCGTCCACGCCGACACCCTGGACTTCACCGGCGACCGTCGCGCGGACCTCATCGTGTCGAACGGCAGCACCGACCTCGCGGTCGTGCCCGGCAAGACGACGTCGACGCCCGTGTCGCCGTGGTCGGCGGGGTCACCCGCGATCATCGTTCCCTCGTCCGCGCCCGGGGGCGGCCGGGCCAACGACAGCGTCGCCGTGGTCGACGACCTCACCGGGGACGGGCGCGCCGACCTGCTCACCAGCACGGACCTCGGAGTCGTGCACGTGGCTCCCGGCCAGCGCACACCGGGCACCGTGACGCTGGGCGCAAAGGTCGGCGGCGTGTTCGCGTCCACGCTGAAGTCGGCCGGCGACGTGGATGGCGACGGGCGGAAGGACGCCATCGCCTGGGAGATCGTGTTGCCCATCGGGCCGTCCCAGGAAGGGTTCCGCGCGACGCAGACGCTCATCACGGCCGGGGCCGACGTGCTGGCGCCGCGCCTGCGCGCGCCGTACCTGTCCAATCCGTCGTTCCGCGTCGGCCAGGGGACCCAGGTTCAGGCCACCGTCTCCGAGGCCGCGCAGGTCGAACTGGTCATCCGGCGAACGAACGGGACGGTCGCCGGAACGGTACGGGTGCCCGCGTCGTCGAAGCTCATCCAGTTCAACTGGGACGGCCGCGTGAACGGCCGCGCGCTGGCGCCCGGTGACTACGTCACGACCGCGACCCCGGTCGACCTCGCGGGCAACCGCGGCGAGGGCACCGCGATCCCGTTCACGATCCTGCCCTGACGCCCATGACCGTCTGCCCCGCTGCGGCGGGGCAGACGGGCGGGGACCGTGAACGGGATTCACCGCAACGCGCCTGCTCAGACATAGGGTCGCGGGATGTCTGCTCTCGATGCCCTCTTGCGGGCCGGACGACGGACGGCGCTCGTCGTCACCGCGTCCGGCCTCATGCTCGCGCCGGCCGCCGACGCCCAGTTGCGCGGCGCGACCGGCGTCACCTACCCGGGCGAGAACATCATGGTCCCGGCACTCACCGCTGGGCTCGGCGATGTCAACGCCGACGGGTTCGGGGACCTGACCGGTTTCAGCCGCCTCCCCACACCGGACGAACCCGGGATGCCGGACAGCTTCACGCTCTTCGGCGCCCGAGTGCAGACGAACATCGACCTGACCGCCGTGTCGCCGCGGCTCAAGCTGTTTCCGACGACCGTGTTCCGTCCCGCCGGAGACGTCAACGGAGACGGCCGGGACGACGTGCTGGTCGCCGTCGGCGGGCCACCGAGCGGCACTCCGACTGTGTACGTCGCTGTCGTCTTCGGCGGACCGGGGGTTGAGAACGTGCGACTCGATCGCCTCGGCTCCCGCGGCTTCCAGATCCGCGGCGAGGACGGATGGGTGCCCGTCGGGGACGTCAACGGGGACGGGCGTGCCGACCTGGCCACGATCACGCGCGACAGCTCGGTCTACGAGAGCGACATCGAGGGCGTCACCGTGCTGTTTGGCAAGACCACGTCCAGCGCCGTCGACCCGGCGAATCCGGGCAGCGGCGGGGTCCGGCTGACGTCCAGCGTCGGGGAGCCCACCCCCGAGGGCAGCAGCATCGCCGCCGGTGACCTCAACGGCGACGGCCGGGGCGACATCGCCCTGATGACCGGCACGCGGCGCGGCACCGCCATCTTCGGCGCGGCGAACTTCGGCACCGTCGACCTCGACGCCCCGGGGACCCGCGGGTACCGCATCGACGAGCTCAACGGGCTCCAGTCCGAGACCCTGGACTTCACCGGCGACCGCCGAGCCGACCTCATCGCGTTCACCGGCGACAACCCGTACAGCCTCAACGCGTCGATCGTCCCCGGCCAGGCAAGCTCGGCCCCCGTCAGCGCCCTGCCGGATGGCGTCGGCCCCGCGATCGGGATCCCGGCGCGCAACCTCGTCCAGGATTCCGCGTTCGCCCCGGTCGCGCCGGTCGGCGATGTGAACCGCGACGGGCGCCAGGACGTCGTCGGCGCCGCCCCCTTCACGGGGCAGGTGTTCCTCTACTACGGGCGCGCAGCGCGGGGAGAGGCCCCGGCCGGACCGCAGATCCCCGGGGTGTTCGCCAACGTGCTGCGGCCCGCGGGGGACGTCGACGGTGACGGCGCCCCTGACGTCCTCGCCAGCCAGCTGAGCTTCAGCGAGAGCACGGCCGGACGGCCTCGTGACCGCAACACGCTCCTCACGCGCGGTCGCGACATCCTCCCGCCCAGCTGGGTCGGCGAACTCCCGGCGATCGTGCCCACCGCGTTCCGCCCTGGCGACTCCACCGACATCAGGGCCACCGTGAGCGAGCCGTCCACGGTTGAGCTCGTCGTTCGGCGGGCCAACGGGTCCCTCGTCGGCACGGTCCGTTTCCCGATGACCATCGCGTCGCAGGCGGCCGACTGGGACGGGCGGGTCAACGGGAAGGCGCTGCCGCCGGGTGACTACCGCACGACCGTGACGCTCACCGACGCCGTCGGGCTTCGGAGCACCCCCGCCGTCGTGCCCTTCACGATCCTGCCCTGACACTCCGCAGTGTCATGAAGTTGACAGTCTGCTCCGCCGCAGCGGGGCAGACTGTCCTCTCCGACCCCGACCCGGAGACCTCCATGACCCGTCGCCTCGCCCTCCCCTTCGCCGCGCTCGCCGTCCTCGCGTTCACCGGCACCGCTGATGCCGCCACGAAGAACGGCATCACGCCGGTCTCGCCGAAGCAGAACGCCACGCTCGGGACCGGCGCGACCCCGACGTTCAAGATGAAGGTCCGCGGCAAGGGCCAGGTCTGGGTCCACGTCTGCCAGAGCAAGAAGAAGGACGCCGACGGCGTGATCTGCAGTGACGAGAGCATCGGCCAGGCCCGCAAGAACGGCCGGAACTACGAGTACACCCCGAAGTTCTTCGACTTCCCGGACTTCTGGCTGAACTCGCCGGGCACCTACTACTGGCAGGCCCACCGCATCGACTGCTCCTCGGGCACCGACGACTGCAAGAAGGAGGGCCCGATCCGCAAGCTGAAGGTGTCGACCTGAGTCAGTTCGTGTGCTTGACGGTGATGACGTCACCGTCCTGCATCACGTAGTCGCGTCCCTCGATGCGCAGGGTGCCCCGGTCGCGCGCCTGGCTGTAGCCGCCGGCGTCGAGGAGCTCCTCCCAGTTGACGACCTCGGCGCGGACGAACCCCTGCTGGATGTCGGTGTGGATCTCCCCCGCCGCGTGCCAGACGGTGAGTCCGCGCTTGAGGTGCCACGACTGTGCCCGGACGCCCGAGCCGACGGTGAAGAACGTGTTCAGCTCGAGCAGGTCGAAGGCGCCGCGGACGATCCGGACGAGCCCGGACTCCTCGACGCCGAGCTCCTCGCGCATGACCGCGGCCTCGTCGTCGTCGAGCTCGCTGAGCTCCGCCTCGATGCGTGAGCTGATCGCGACGGCCTTCGCCCCGGTCGCCTCGGCGTGCTCGGCCACCGCAGCGGGGACGACGCTGTCGCCCTCGTCGACGTTCGCCACGAAGAGCACCGGCTTGGCGGTCAGCGGCTGCACGGTCTGGCCGCGGTCGACGTCGTCGGGCATCGGCGACTGCCGGGCGGGCTTGCCCTCGTGGTAGCCCGCGATGAGCTGCTCGAGCCACGCCTGCTCGGCGATCGCGGCCTTGTCGCCGCCGCGCGCGGTGCGGACCACGCGCTCCAGGCGCTTCTCGGCCTGCTCGAGGTCGGCGTAGATCAGCTCGGTCTCGATCGTGTCGATGTCCGCGCGCGGATCGACCTTGCCCTCCGGGTGGATGACGTTGTCGTCGACGTGGCAGCGGACGACGTGGACGATCGCGTCGGTCTCCCGGATGTTGCTCAGGAACTGGTTGCCCAGGCCCTCGCCCTTGTGGGCGCCGGCGACGAGGCCCGCGATGTCGTGGAAGTCGATCGTGTCGGCGACGATCTCGCTCGCGCCGATGGTCTCGGCGAGCTTGTCGAGGCGGTCGTCATGGACGGGGACGACCGCGACGTTCGGCTCGATCGTCGTGAACGGGTAGTTCGCCGCCTCCGCGCCCGCCTTGGTGAGCGCGTTGAACAGCGAGGACTTCCCCGCGTTGGGCATGCCGACGATCCCGATCTTCACGGCGCAGCACCATAGTGGTCAGACGATCCACGGGGGCGTGCCGCGCGGCGCGTCCTCGCCGGGAACGAAGACCGATGCGGTGCCGTCGCCCGCGACGAGCGCGACGGTGTCCTGCACGGCGGTCACCTGCCGCTCGATGCCCGCGGGCACAGCGAGGGTGTCCCCGGCGTGCAGCTCCACGGTGCCCTGCCGGGTCTCGACGGCGACTGCGCCTTCGAGCACGGTCCAGATCTGCTCGGTGTCGAAGATGTGCGGCGGGCCCTGCTGCCCGGCAGTCATCGCGACCCGCCAGAGGCTGAGGTTGTCGGTGCCGCCCAGCGTCGGAGACGCAAGGGTCGTCATGGCGGCGTTCGGGGTGTCGGTGCGGCGGGTGTCCGCGGCGCGGACCGGGGCGAGGGACATGGCGAACTCCATTCGTCAACGTGGTTGTCTATATCGTACACCAGGTTGTCTATCGTGTCGACCATGCCCTCCGACCGCCTCGGCTTCGAGCTGCCCCTCCTGCTCCTCGGCGCGTTCCGCACGCTCATCGACGACCTGCACGCGGAGCTCGCCGACTCCGGGCACCCTGACGCCCGGCCGGCACACGGGTTCGCCCTCCAGGCGATCGGCCCCGACGGCGTGAGCGTGACCGAGCTCGGCCGGCGCCTCGGCGTGAGCAAACAGGCCGCGGCCAAGACGACAGCGGCGCTCGTCGACCTGGGCTACGCCGCGCGCGAAGCGGACCCCGCCGACCGACGCGCGCTGCTCGTGCGCCGCACCGCACGCGGCGAGGATCTGCTGGCGCGCAGTGCCGCGTCCTTCGAACGGCAGCACGAGAACCTGGTCGCCGTCCTCGGCGCCCGCCGGGTCCGCCAGCTCGAGGACGACCTGGAGACGCTCGCCGGGGACGCGCGCCTGGCCCGGCTCACCGACATCGCGGGTTGGCTGGGCTAGCGCCCGGCGCTGCCGACCGCCGTCCCCAGCACGGCGCCCGCCGCGATATCGCTCGGGTAGTGCACCCCGAGGTAGACCCGGGAGACCGCCATGGCGGTCGCACCCGCGTACAGCGGACCCGCCGGCAGCAGCGGCGAGTACGCCCGCGCGGCGGCAAAGGACGAGCACGCGTGGGCGCTCGGGAACGACAGGCCGGTGGGCGTCTGCATGAGCGCCGGGAGGCCCTCGATCGCGGGGCGGCTGCGGCCGATCGCCGCCTTGATCGCGGTGTTCGCCAGGTACGCGCCGCCGACCGCGGCGGTCGCGCGGGTCCACTGCCCGCTGCGGCGCCGGTCCAGGACGACGCCCGCGATCCCGATCGCCAGCCAGACGGCCGCGTGCTCTCCGGTGTGGGAGAAGCGGCGGACAGGCTCGACGAGCTCCGGGACGTGCAGGTCACGGCGGATCGCGTGATACAGGCGCAGGTCCATGCGCGCAATGCGGCGGCCGACCGGGCCGGAGCTCAGGCGGGCGCGGAGCGCCGCGCGTGCGCCGGGGGTGGGCTGGGACGAGGCCGCCATCCCCAGCCACGCTAACGCGCCGCAGGAACGGGTCGCCCTGCGACCGTTTCCTGACACAAGTCGCGTTACCCCCGGCCCCGACCGGGCATGATGGCCCGGTGCACGTCACGCTCGTCCATAACCCAGGGTCCGGCAAGGGCAGCGACGCGGAGGAGCTCGCCGCGGCGCTCCGCGACGCCGGCGCCACCGGCGTGACCCCGCGCGCGATCGACACCATCGACGACGCGCCGCCCGAGCCAGGAACCGACCGCGTGGTCGTGGCGGGCGGCGACGGGTCGATCGCGCCGGTCGCGGTCTGGGCCGCCGGCGCCGGGGTGCCGTTCGCCGTCATCCCGTCCGGCACCGCCAACGATTTCGCCCGCGCGCTGGAGCTGCCCACCGACACCGACGAGGCCGCGAAGCTCGCCGCCGACCCCGACGCGGCCACCCGCACGCTCGAACTCGGCCGCGCCGCCGGGCGCCCGTTCGTCAATGCCGCCAACGCGGGCCTCGCCACCCACGCCGCGCGGGCGGCCACCCCGCTGAAGCAGAAGCTCGGCCCGCTGGCCTACGCGGTCGGCGCCGTCCGGGCCGGCATCAGCGAGCACCCGCTCGACGTCACCGTGCGCGCCGACGGCGAGGAGCGCTTCCGCGGAAGCGCCTGGCAGGTCATCGTCGCGGCGACCGGCGCCTTCGGCGGCGGATCGACCATCACCCCGGCGAACCCCGACGACGGCATCCTCGACGTCACCGTCATCACCGCCGGGCCGCGTCCCGGACTCGTCCGCCGCGCGTTCGGCCTGCGCCGCGGCACCCTGCACGACCAGGACGGCGTCGAGCGCATCACCGGGCACGACATCGAGGTCATCCTCCCCGCGCACGAGCCGTGGAACGTCGACGGGGAGCTCTGCGACGAGCTCACCGACGCCGCCGGCAAGACGGCGTTCACCGTCGAGCATCACGCGATCCGCGCGGTGGTGCCGTCGTGAGCCGCGCCGCGTGGGCGTGGCCCGTCGCGCTGACCGCCGCCGGGGTCGCCTGGTACGGCGCGGAGTCGCTGCGCCACCGCCGCGAGCAGGGCGACGGCTACGAACTGCACCCCGGCCAGCCCACGGTCGCCGACCGCGAGTTCCTCTACGCCGCCGAGGCACTGACCGCCGCCCCCATCAGCCACGGCAACGAGATCGAGCTGCTCATCAACGGCGACGCGATCTTCCCCTCGTTCCTGGAGACCATCCGGGAGGCGGAGAAGACGCTCAACCTCCTGACGTACGTGTACTGGAAGGGCGATATCGCCCGCGACGTCGCCGACGCCCTGTGCGAGCGCGCCCGCGCGGGGGTCGAGGTCAACGTCCTGCTCGACGCGGTCGGCACCGCGAAGATGGAGTCCGTCCTGCTGAAGGACATGCGCTCCGCCGGGGTGACCGTCGCGCGGTTCCGTCCCCCGAAGCCGTATGCGATGAAGCGGATCAACCACCGCACGCACCGCAAGCTCCTGATCGCCGACGGGAAGATCGGGATGACCGGCGGCGTGGGGATCGCCGAGGAGTGGACGGGCGACGCGCAGGACCCCGACCACTGGCGCGACACGCACGTCCGCGTGTGTGGCCCCGTGGTGCGCGGGCTGCAGGGCGCGTTTGCCGAGAATTGGCTGGAGGCGACCGGCGACGTCCTCGTCGGCGACGGCCACCTCCCGCACCTGGACGAGCTTGACGGCGGGGGCCCGATGCAGGTGGTGCGCTCGTCGGCCGGCGTCGGCGACACGAACGCCGAGGCGCTGTTCTTCCTCGCGATCGCGTGCGCGCGCGAGCGGCTGCACCTCACCGCCGCGTACTTCGCGCCCCGCCCCGCGTTCGTGAAGGCCCTGTGTGACGCGGCAGGCCGCGGCGTGGAGGTCAAGGTCCTCGTACCGGGCCCGCACATCGACAAGGAGCCCGTCCGTATCGCGGGCCGCGCCGTGTACGAGGAGCTCATGGACTGCGGGGTGCGGGTCTTCGAGTACCAGCCGACGATGCTCCACGCCAAGTCGCTGGTGATCGACGACGCGTGGGCGGCCGTCGGCAGCGTGAACTTCGACAACCGCTCGTTCGCGCTCAACGACGAGACGACGCTGTGCGTGCAGTCAGAGACCTTTGCGGGGCTGCTGGACGCCCAGTTCGCCCGCGACCTCGAGGTCTCCGAGGAGATCCACGCGGGCCGGTGGGCCGAGCGCAGCACCGGGCACCGCGTGCTCGAAGCCGCGGCCCGCCTCGCGCGGCGCGAATTGTGAAGACCTGACGAACACGCGCAACCCCGGTCTGGACACGGTGTTGCGAGCGGTGATGATCCGGACCCCACGCGTCGTGTTCGCCCTCGTCGCCTGCGCGATCGCGGCCGCCCTCGCAGGCGCCATGGCCGCCAGGGCCGACGCGCGGACCATCCTGCTCGCCAGCGGCGACGGCAACGTCACGCTGACCGACACCGCCACGAACCGCGTCACGGCGCGGCTGCCCGTCGGCGGCGTCACCGTCGGCGCGGTGATCACGCCCGACGGCAACCGCGGGCTCGTCGCCTCCGGCAATCGCGTGCTGGCGGTCGACATCCCGGCCCGCACGATCGCCGCGACGGCGACCCTGCCGGCGCCGGTCCGCGCCATCGCCATGACGCGCGACGGGACCCGGGTCCTGGCGGCGGTTCCGGGCGGCATCATCGTCCTCGACGTCGCGACCATGGCCCGTGTGGGCGCGGTGTCGCTCAACGGCGCCCAGCCGACCTCGATCGCCGTCGCGCCCGACGGTCGCCGCGCCGCAGTGGCGCTGCGCGGCGGGCGGCTCGGCCTCGTCGACCTCGTCGGCAGCCGCCTGAGCCGCCGCGCGCGCACCGGGACCCTCGGCGCCGTCGCGTTCTCCCCCGGCGGGGCGCTGTGGGCCGCCTCCACCCGCGGCGAGCTGCGCCGCTACAGCCGCGTGACCGGGCGGATGCTGCAGCGCATCGACGTCAAGCGCGGCGTCGGCGCCGGCCTCGCCATCTCGCCCGATGGGCGCCGCGCGCTGGTCGGCGCACTTGCGGGCAGTCGCGCGGCGGCGGTGGTCGACCTCCGGCGCGGACGGCTCGTCACCCGGCTGCGGACGGGCACCGGCCCCGGCAGCCCGGTCTTCTCGCCCGACACCTTCCGCGCGTACGTCGCCGACCGCGGCAGCCGCACGGTCTCCGTCCTGGCGACCTCCTCCTGGCGGCGTCTCACGGTCCAGCGACTGGGCGCCGGTGCGCGTCCGAACGCCCTGCAGGTCCAACCCGGCCTGGCGATCAAGCGGGGCACCGAGGGCGACGACATCCTCGTCGGCTCGCGCCTGGCCGACCAGCTCGAGGGGCTCGGCGGCAACGACACCCTGCGCGGCTTCCGCGGGAACGACCGGCTGTTCGGCGGGCCCGGGAACGACACCCTGGAGGGCGGGGCGAACAACGACCTGGCCGACGGGGGCGAGGGCGACGACCGGATCAGCACCCAGTCGGGAGACGACACCCTGATCGGCGGCCTAGGCAACGACGTCCTGTTCGGCGGTACCGGCAACGACCGCCTCGACGGCGGCGAGGGCAACGACTACCTCGACGGCGGCGACGGGGACGACGAGATCGAGGGCGGCGAGGGCGACGACCGGATCGTCGAGGCCGGCCTGGGCGACGACGTGCTGCTGTCGGGCGGACCCGGCAACGACTACATCGACGGCGGGCGCGGCGGCGACCGGATCGAGGGCGGGCCGGGCAACGACACGCTGTTCGGCCGCACCGGCGCCGAGACCATCCTCGGCCAGGACGGCGACGACACCATCGACGGCGGCCCGGCGGGCGACCTCATCTACGGCGCCGACGGCGCGGACAGCATCCGCGGCGACGCGGGCCGCGACCGGATCTTCGGCGGGTCGGGCGACGACACCATCGACGGCGGGACAGGGGAGGACACCCTGAGCGGCGGCGACGGCAGCGACGAGATCGTCGCCGGCCCCGGCCGGGACAACGTGACCGGAGGCCGGGGCAACGACATCATCCGCGTCGCCGACGGCGACCAGGACACCGTCGACTGCGGGGCCGGGATCGACACGGTCTACGTCGAGAGCACCGCCCCGTCGCGCGACCGGCTGCGCAGCTGCGAGACCGTCATCCCGATCGCACCCGAAGCGTCCACGGACGCGCCGCCGCTGACGACGACGCTGCTCGGCGGTGTGGGCAACGACGTCATCTTCGGCACGCCGGGGCCGGACACCATCATCGGCCGCGACGGCAACGACGAGCTGTACGGCAACGAGGGCGACGACTACGTTGACGGCGAGTACGGCAACGACACGCTCCGCGGCGGGCCGGGCACCGACGAGCTCCACGGCCGCGACGGCGACGACGTCGTCCTCGGCAACGAGGGCGACGACCGGATCTACGGCGAGCGCGGCAACGACATCCTCAACGGCGGGCCCGGCAACGACAGCATCTACGGCGGGTTCGACGACGACACGATCAGCGGCGACGAGGGCGATGACCGGATCAACGTCGTCGGCCTCGGGGTCGACCGGGTGTCGTGCGGGCCGGGAGACGACACGGTCTACGCCGGGCCCGAGGACATCATCGCGCCCGACTGCGAGCGCGTGCTGCGCTAGGAGCGGGTCCGCCGCGGGCGCCGCGTCTCGTCGCGGATCTCGCCGACGAGCTCTTCCAGCACGTCCTCCAGCGCGGCCACGCCGAGCACGGCGCCGTCGGCGTCGACCACCCGCGCGAGGTGCGCGCCCGTGCGCTGCATCTCGGCGAGCACGTGCCGCAGCGGCGCTGTCGCGGTGACGGCCGGCAGCGGACGGACCCACCGCTCGGCGATCGGGCGGAGGCGGTGGCGCTCCTTGACCTCGAGCGCGTCCTTCAGGTGCAGGTAGCCGGTCAGCTCGCCGTCCGCGGACTTGACCGGGAACCGCGAGAACCCGGTGCGGGCCGAGAGCGCCTCGACCTCCTCCGGCGTGACCTCGAGCGTCACGGTCTCCAGGGTGTCGAGCGGCAGCAGCACGCTGCGAACGTCGCGCTCCTCGAACTGCAGCGCGCCGAGCAGCAGATGCTCCTGGGTGGGTTCGAGCAGCCCCTCGCGACGCGACTCGTCGACCAGGCCGGCGACCTCGTCGCGCGTGAACGCGCTGGTGACCTCATCCTTGGGCTCGACGCCGACCGCGCGCAGGATGCTGTTCGCGATCCAGTTCATGAAGGTGATCGCCGGGCCGAGGCCGCGGACGACGAGCAGCAGCATCGGGCCGAGGATCAGCGCCGACCGGTCCGGGCGGGCGAGCGCGATGTTCTTCGGCACCATCTCGCCGATCACGACGTGCAGCGAGCCGATGATCGACAGCGCGATCGCGAACGCGACCGGGTGCACGAGGGAGTCGGGGATGCCGAGATCGTGGAACGGACCTTCGAGCAGATGCGCGATCGCGGGCTCGCCGAGGTAGCCCAGGCCGAGCGAGCAGATCGTGATGCCCAGCTGCGCGCCGGCCAGCATGAGCGAGACCTGCTCCATGGCGCCGAGCGTGATCCGCGCGGTGCGCGACCCCTCCTGCGCCAGCGGCTCGATCGTGCTGCGGCGCGCGGAGATGATGGCGAACTCGGCGCCGACGAAGAACGCGTTGAGCCCGAGCAGGATGATCGAGAGCCCGATCGCGAGCGGTTCACTCATCGTCGTCCTCCTCGTGCGGGAGGGACTCGGCGTGCAGGAGGACGCGATCGACGCGCAGCCCGTCCATCCGGGTGACGGTCAGCGTGACCAGCACCGGGCGTCCCTCGAGATCGCGGACGTGCAGCTGCGCCTGGTCGTCGACCTCGGGGACCCGCTCGAGCTCCTCGGCGAGCAGGCCGGCAATGGTCTCCGACTCCTCGCCCTCGGGGAGCGCGAGCCCGACCGCGCGGCCGACCTCGTCGGGGCGCAGCAGGCCCGAGAGCGCCCAGTCCCCGTCCGGGGTGCGGCGGATCCGCGCGTCGAGGCGGTCGTGCTCGTCGACGACCTCGCCGACGATCTCCTCGACGACGTCCTCGAGCGTGACGACCCCGTCGACGTCGCCGAACTCGTCGACGACGATCGCCATCTGCAGGCCGCCGTCCTTGAGGTCTTCCAACAGCCGGTCGAGGCCGACGCTGGACGGGACGACGCCGGGCGGGGCCATGATCGTGTCGATGGGCGCGGTCCCGCGCTCCTCCACGGGGACGGCGACGGCCTGCTTGACGTGGGCGATGCCGACGATCTCGTCCGGCTTGTTGCCGGTCACCGGGAAGCGCGAGTAGCCCGTCAGGCGCGCGGTCTCGATGATCGCGATGACCGGCGCGTCGTGTGGGAGCGTGCGCATGCGCGGCCGCGGGGTCATGACGTCGCTGGCCGTCCGCTCGCTGAACTGCAGCGACCGCTGGAGCAGCGTCGCGGTGGACATCTCCAGCGTGCCCTCAGCGGCCGAGCGGCTCACCAGCGACGCCAGCTCGCTCGCCGACCGCGCCGACGCGAGCTCCTCCTGCGGCTCGATGCCGAGCCGCCGCAGGATGGCGTTCGCCGCGCCGTTGAAGGTGCGCAGGAGCGGTCCGGAGACGGTGCTGAAGAGCCGCATCGGCCGCTGGACCGCGCGGGCGGTCGCCAGCGGATGCGCGATCGCGAGGTTCTTCGGGACGAGCTCGCCGAGGACCATCGTGAAGCCGGTCGCCAGCGTCAGCGCGATGATCACGGCGACGCCGCTGACCGCACTCGACGGGACGCCGAGCGTCTCCAGCGGACTGTCGATCAGCCGCGCGATCGCCGGCTCGGCCAGGAAGCCGATCAGCAGGTTCGTCAGCGTGATGCCCAGCTGGGCGCCGGACAGCTGCGTCGACAGGGAGCGGAGCGCCGCGAGGACACCCCGCGCACGTGCGTCGCCACCGTCTGCGTCACGCTCGACGCTCGGGCGGTCGACCGTGACGAACGAGAACTCCGCGGCCACGAACACGCCGCACGCGGCCACGAGGCCGAGCGAGATGATGATGAGGAGCACCTCGATCATCGAGGGCCCCTCCGAGGACTTCGAACTGGTTCGCCGTCAGGCAACTGGCTCAGCCGAACCCGATCCGTTGCTCGTCGCGGTCCGTCTTGACGTAGATGACCTGGCTGAGGTTGACCCGCATGGTGCCGTCCTCGACCTTCACGTCGTACCACTCGCCCTTCGGGAGGGCCTCGAGGAGCGCGTCCAGCTCGCTGTCCTCCAGCTTGACGGGGACGGGGGCCGTGAACTGCAGCCCCAGGGTCACGCGCTGCGCCATGTCTAGTGCTCCTTCGAGGGCTCGACGAGCTCGGTCAGCACGCCGCCGGTCGATCGGGGGTTCAGGAAGGCGACGCGGGAGTTGCGGATCCCGGTCCGCGCCTCGCGGTCGATGAGCTTCAGGCCGAGCTCCTTGATGCGGGCGAGCTCGGCGTCGATGTCGTCGACCTGGTAGGCGACGTGGTGCATGCCGGGCCCGTTTTTCGCGAGGAACTTCGCGACGGTGCCCTCTCCGGGCACGGCGGGGGCGATGAGCTCGACGTGGTTCTCGCCGACGTCGAAGAGCGCGGCGTCGACGCCTTGCTCCATGACGGTCTGGCGGTAGACCTCGCCGAGGTTGAAGTCGCGCTCGTAGAGCGCGAGCGCGTCGTCGATGTTCTCGACGGCGATGCCGATGTGGTCGATCCGGGTGAACACGCAGCGGAGTCTACGTGTCCGCCCGCGGCAACTCCTCAGCGGCGGTCATCAGGGGCAATCCGGTGAGCCGCGGACGGTCGGTCACGGGCGTCGTGCCGTGCATGATCGCGTCGATCTGCGGGCGTTCGAGGACCTCGTGCTCGAGCAGGGCCGTCGCGAGCGCCTCCAACAGGTCGCGGTGGTCGTTGATGAGCCGCTCGGCCATGGTCTGCGCCTCGTAGGCCAGCTCGCGCTGCTCCTCGTCGCGGATCCGGCGGGTGACCTCGGACGCCTGGCCGGTCTCATACGTGCCGCGCTGCGCAGAGTCGGCGGTGCCCATGGCGTACTCGTGGACCATTGCGTGGGTCAGCTCGGCGACCCGCTTGAGGTCGTCCGACGCGCCCGTGGTGATCTTCCCGAAGACGATCTGCTCGGCGACCCGGCCGCCCAGCAGCATCGTCATGTGGTCGAGGAGCTCCTCGCGCGTCTTGAGGTAGCGGTCCTCCTCGGGCAGGTTCAGCGTGAAGCCGAGCGCCTTGCCGCGCGGGACGATCGAGATCTTGTGCAGCTTGTCCACGCTGGCGAGCAGCTCGCCGCACAGCGCGTGGCCGGCCTCGTGGTAGGCGACGACGCGCTTCTCGGCGGGCTGCAGCACGCGCTTGGACTGCACGCCGGCGATGACCCGTTCCAGGGCCTGGTTGAAGTCGGCCTGGGTGATCGCGACGCCGTCACGGCGCGCGCAGAAGATCGCGGCCTCGTTGCACAGGTTCGCCAGATCGGCGCCGGTGAGGCCGCTCGTCTGCGCCGCGATGGTGTGCATGTCGACGTCGTGCACAGGCTTGCCGCGCGTGTGGACCTGCAGGATCTCCTCGCGCCCCGCGACGTCGGGCGGCGCGACGAAGACCTGGCGGTCGAAGCGGCCGGGCCGCAGCAGCGCGGGATCGAGCTTGTCGAGCAGGTTCGAGGCGGCCATCACGACGACGTCGTCGCTGCCGGCAAACCCGTCCATCTCGACGAGCAGCTGGTTGAGCGTCTGCTCGCGATCGCCGCTGTCGCTCCCCATGCGCTTGGTCCCGACAGCGTCGAGCTCGTCGATGAAGATGATCGCTGGGCTGTGCTTCCGCGCCTCGTTGAACAGCCGGCGGATGCGCGCTGCCCCGAGACCGGCGAACATCTCGACGAACGAGGACGCCGACTGGCTGAAGAACTGCGCGCCCGACTCGTGGGCGACGGCCTTCGCCAGAAGCGTTTTGCCCGTCCCCGGGGGGCCGTGGAGCAGCACGCCCTTGGGCATGGTTGCGCCGTAGCGGCGGAACTTCTTGGGGTCCTTGAGGAACTGGACGACCTCCATGAGCTCTTCCTTGGCGTCGTCCGCGCCGGCGATCTCGTCCCAGTTGACCGAGGAGCGTGCGGCCGGCTTCAGGGTCTGGGGGGCGGTCTTGGGGACCAACTTCAGCGAGCGCCAGATCAGGAAGACCAGCAGGACCATGAAGAGCAGGCCGATCGCGGTGGACCACTCGTTGAAGAAGTCCTTGATCGTGTCGAACGTGCCGGTCTCCGAGGTGAGCGGCGGGCTCGTGGTGACGGACAGCGAGGCCTGGCCGAAATCGCGTTGGCGAACCACCGCTGTCGCGCCTTGCGCCTCGAACCCGGCCTTGGCCAACGCATCCGCGTCGAAGCTGGGTTCGACCGGGACCGTCAGGGTCTTGTCGAGCTGGTCCCACTCCGGCTTCTTGAGGAGCCGAACGAGCGCGCGGAGGATGGGGGTGTTCTCTTCCGCAGGATCGATGGCGAGCACGGCGATCGGGGTGTCGCTCGCGAAGCCCTTGTCGCCCCACTCCTTGAGCAACATGAGCACGGGTTCCTCACCCGACTCCGGCGGCTCGGTGATCGTCGTCGTCTCGGCATCCGGGTCGACCCCGCGCAGGATGAGCTTGTAGGCCTTGCCGGCCTTGACCAGCTCGCCGGACTCCGCCTCGATGCGGTACTGCGTCGACGCGGTGACCGCCGACGCCACCGCCGGAACGCCGAGCACCACAAGAACACAAGCGATCAGGGCAGCACAAAGCACGCGGAGGGAGGTCACACCCGGGGAATCGACCGCAATCGACCGAGGGTTGAGCGCCCGGCCGACCAATCGACTACGTTCGGCGCGTGGACCCGCTGTCCCGGCATCTGCGCTGGCCCGGCCGGACCGCCGCCGAGCGGGAGGCCGAACTGCTCCGCCTGGGCTTCATCCGCGAGGCCCCGACCCGGTGGCTGGATCCGGCGCTGCTGGTCCGCTCGGGCGTCCAGTCCGTCGTCTCCGCCGCGTTCGGCCGCTTCGCCGACCGGCGCGAGTCGCAGGCGTCGGTCGAGCAACCCGTGTTCACCGGCTACGCCGACCGCGACGAGGTGCGGCTGGACTTCGTCGCCGACACCGGTGACGGCTGGCCGGCCACGATGTCGGTGGCGTGGCTGCTCGGGCGGCCGGAGCTGCGCGTCGAGGGTGAGGACATCCCGCTGCCGCGCGCCGACGCCCTGCTCGTGGGCGGCGACCTCGTGTACCCGGCGGCGGACCGCACCGCCTACGAGCACCGCTTCGTCGGCCCGTTCGCGGGCGCGCTGCCGTGGGCCGAGCCCGCGCCGCACCTCTTCGCCATCCCCGGCAACCACGACTGGTACGACGGCCTGGTCGCCTTCACCCGACGCTTCTGCCAGCAGCAGTGGGTCGGCGGCTGGCAGACCTGGCAGCGCCGCAGCTACGCCGCGCTCCAGCTGCCGCACGGCTGGTGGGTGTGGATGCTGGACATCCAGCTCGACGACCTCGTCGATGACGCGCAGCTCGACTGGTTCCGCGCGGCGGCCGCGCAGATGGCCGACGGCGACCGCGTGATCCTGGTCACCGGCAAGCCGAGCTGGCTGCGGGTGTCCTCACGGCAACCGTTCCCGCCCGCATGGGAGAACCTCGCGTACGTCGAGCGGATCGTGCACGAGGCGGGCGGTGAGGTCGGGCTCGTACTGACCGGCGACCTGCACCACTACGCGCGCTACTCGTCACCGTACGGGCCGGACCGCATCACGTCGGGCGGCGGCGGGGCGTACCTCTCGCCGACGCACACGCTCCCGGACGACGTGGCGCTGCCGCCTCGCCGCGGCGAACCCGGCGTGTCGTACACACGCGAGGCCGCGTACCCCGACGCGTCGACCTCCCGGAAGCTGGGCTGGGGCGTCCTGCGCCTGGCCACGCTGTCGCCGGGCCTCGGCGCGGTGATCGCGGGCGTCTACGCGCTGCTGGCGGCGACAATGCTCACGGCGCTGAGCACGGCCGACGAGGGGACGTTCCTGGAGCGGGCGGTGAGCGGGACGGGGATCGTGCTGGCGCTCCTCCTGGTCGCCGCGTTGATCGTGCAACTCGATGCGCCGGCGCCCTGGCGCCAGCTGGTGGGTGGACTGCACGCGGCGGGCCACGTGGCGCTGTGCGCGGTCGTGGTGTGGGCGGTGGTCGGCGCGCAGGAGCCTGGGTTCGTCGACGGCTCGCTCGCCCTGGTTGCCGCGGCGGCGGTGGGATTCGTCGCGGGGACGACGCTGCTCGCGGCGGTGCTGCTCGCCGTCAGTGCGGCGTTCGGCCCGCGCGCGCGGGAGACGGGGAACCAGGTCTTCGCGGCGCAGGGGATCGAGGACCACAAGAGCTTCCTGCGACTGCATCTCGACCGGGATGGCGACCTGCATGTCCACGCGCTGGGCGTGGAGGAGATCTGCCGGGACTGGACCGGGCCGTTCGAGGGGCGCGAGGAGGCGCGGTTCCGGCCGGTGGCGGGACGCGAGCCGCGGGTGCGACGGGTGGACGTGGTGCCGCCGGTGCGGTAGCCGCAACGACGTCGAGAACCTCGCGCTCTGCGAGAGCTTCTCGCGTTGCGTCTGATCCCGGACCGCGGCGGGTCGAGCCCGAGAGAGCGTCTACGCCGCCGCGCCCTCGACCCGCAGGATTTCCGCCAGCGCCGCCTGCCCCACCGCGAGCTGCCGGTCATCCGGCTCCCGCGTGCCCAGCAGCCGCTGCAGCTCATGCCCCGGCACCCGCAGCGCACCCGCAAGCGCACTGTCGTGATGGCGCTCGGCCCACGCGAAGACCTCCACGGCCGCGCCGATCGACGCCAGGCCGACCGCCGCCTGCGCGCCCGGACCCGGGTTCGCCACCACGCGTCGCAGGAGCGCGGCGCCCGCGATGTTCAGCGTCAGCAGCGGCGTCATGAGGTGCGACCCGCAGCGGTCATGTTCCTTCGCGGTGTCACGCGCGTCGTCGTCGGCCTCGTACGCGCCGATCGCCTTGTGCTCGGCGCCGTGGTAGGCCGCCAGCTCGCCCGAGCGCAGCGCGATGAGCGACGGCGCCAGGCCGATGCCCGCCAGCAGCGCTTCGCCGGCGGCGCCACGGACGCGGCGGTTGCGGCGCAGGATCTGGGTGGCGATCGACGTCGCGAGCATCGTGCCGAGCACCGTCCTGCTTTCGAACGGCAGGCGCGCCTGCGGCAGGTTCTTGCGGACGATCGGGATGACGACCATCGCCTCGCCGAGACGCAGCACGCCGCGGGCGCCCGGCACGTCGTCGAAGCCCTTCGCGCGCGGCTTCGGGCCCGACGCGACGTGGATCTCGCCGTCGTCGCCGCGGGCCGCGGCCGCCCAGTGGGTGGGGCCGTGGACCAGCAGGCCGTTGCGCAGCGCCATGCCGCCGAGGCGGAGCTTCGGTGTCGTGTCTTCGTCGGTCATGCGGCACCTCCGAGAAGGTCGAGGGTGACGTCGCGGAAGCACTGCGCCGCGAACCCGAGGTCGCGGACGTCGATGCGCTCGTCGGCGCCGTGGATGAGCGGGGCGATGTCGTGCAGCGACATGTGGCGCTGGGGGAAGAAGCCGTAGGCGACGACGTCGTCGCCGAACGTCGAGCGCCAGGTGCGCGAGTCGGTGAAGCCCGGAAGAATCGTCGGGATCGTCGACGCGCCCGGGTCGTTCTCGCCGATCCAGCGCTCGATGCTGTCACGTAGCGGGGAGTCGACCGGTGAGGCGTTGCCCATCACCTGCTCGGCGAACTCGATCGTGAAGCCGGTGTCGCCGAGGACGTCACGGATGCGCTCCTCAGCCTTGTCGCGGCCCAACCCCGGCGGGACGCGGCAGTCGACCGACAGCTCTGCCATCGACGGGATGACGTTGATCTTCTCGCTCGCGCGGATCTTGGTCGGGGCGAACGTCACGCCGAGCATCGGCTCGACGAGCGCCGCCAGCCGGGCGTCACGCGCGCGGAGCTGCTCGAGGGCGACGCCGGGGTCGCCGTTGACGTCGAGGCCCAGGCCGCGGAGCAGCGCCTCGGGGGCCGGGGTGAGGTCGAAGCCCGGCTGCTGCGAACCGAGGCGCTCGATGATCGGCGCCATCTTCAGCAGCGCGTTGTCGCCCATCTTGGGATACGACGCGTGGCCGGCGACCCCGTCGGTGCGCACCCGGAAGCGGAAGACGCCCTTCTCGGCGACGCACACCCCGTAGCGGCGCGCGCCGTCGTACTCGAAGTGCGCGCCCGCGCCCTCGTTCAGCACGTAGTTCGCGCGCACGAGGTCGGGGTGGTGCTCGCAGATCCACTGGGCGCCGAGCGAGCCGCCGGTCTCCTCGTCGGCGAGGACGACCACGAGCAGGTCACCGGCAGCGGGGCGCCAGCCCGACTGCGCGAGGTCGAGCGCGGCGGCGACCTCGCAGGCGGTCTGGGACTTCATGTCGAGCGCGCCGCGGCCCCAGAGGAAGCCGTCGGCGACGTCGCCCGACCACGGGTCGTGTGTCCACTCAGACGCGGTCGCCAGGACGGTGTCGACGTGGCTCAGGAGCGCGAGAACCGGGCCGTCCGCGGTGCCGCGCAGGCGCGCGACGAGGTTCATCCGCTCGGGCTCGGCGCCGACGAGCGTGACCTCGAACCCGGTGTCGCGCAGCAGGCCGGCCAGCCACTCCTGTGCGACCCGCTCGTTCCCGGGCGGGTTGACCGTGTTGAACTGGATCAGCCGCTGGAGCAGCGAGGTCGCGGATGCCTGCAGGTCCCCCATGGCATGCAGGCTATCCCCACGCGCTCAACGCGGGGGATCCTCGTCGACGGTGTGCGGACCGCGCGGCGACGGCGGCTCCGAAGGCGCCGGCTCGCCGTCGTGCAGTGGCTGGCCGAACTCCGGGCAGGACTCGTTGCGGCACTCCCACCCCTCGTCGGGGCCGAGGGCGCGCGTGGCAGGTTGGCCGCAGGTGGGGCAGACATTCATGCAGACGTTGTACCGCGACTGCACAGATCCGTCACAAGATGCGCGCAAGTCCGCCACATCACGTCGCTAGCCTCCGCCGCCGATGGCCGAGCCCGCCCCCGCCCTCTCGATCGCCGGCCTGCACAAGCGCTTCGGTCGCACCGCCGCGCTCGACGGGGTCGACCTCGAGGTCCAGCCCGGGCAGCTCGTCGGCCTGCTCGGCCCCAACGGCGCCGGCAAGTCGACGCTGACGAAGATCGCGTGCGGGCTCGTCCGGCCCAGCGAGGGCGCGGTCCACATCGCCGGCCATCCCGCCGGAAGCGCCGCCGCCCGCGCGGTCACCGGGTACCTCGCCGAGCTGTTCCGCTTCCCCGGCTGGGCCAGCGCCGACGAGGTGCTCCAGCTCCACCAGCGGCTGGCCCGCAGCCCCGGCGACGACGGCGAGCGCGCCGAGCTCCTCGCGCGCGTGGGACTGAGTGAGGCCCGCCACCGCCGCGTCGAGGAGATGTCGAAGGGCATGCAGCAGCGGCTCGGGATCGCCCAGGCGCTGATCGGCTCGCCCCAGCTCGTGCTGCTCGACGAGCCCACCAGCGCGCTCGATCCCGCGGGCCGGCGCCTCGTCCGCGATCTGCTGGTCGACCTGCGCTCCCGCGGTGTCGCGGTGCTGCTCAACAGCCATCTGCTCGGCGAGGTCGAACAGGTCTGCGACCACGTCACGATCATCGCGCGGGGGACGACGGTCGCCAGCGGCACGCCCTCGGACCTCGCTCGGCCAGGCGGCGTGGAGATCGAGACCGAGGGCGGGACCCGGCACTTCCCCGACGCGACGCGCGAGCACGTCCCCGATCTCGTCGCCCAGCTCGTCGGCGCCGGCGAGCGGATCTACGACGTGCGCGTGGTGACCGGCACGCTGGAAGAGGCGTACCTCGAAGCCGTCGCGGAGCCGCAGCCGTGATCGCCGACGTCAACACCATCGCGGTCTACGCCCTGCGCGAGGCGCTGCGGCGCAAGGTCCTCATCGTGGTCCTCGTGCTCACCGGCGCGTTCCTCGGGCTGTACGGCTGGGGCACCGCCGAGACGTTCGACGCCGTCACCGCCCGGCCCGACGAGCCGCTCGTGCGCGAGCAGACCGTCGTCGGCGCCACGCTGCTCGGGCTGGCGATGTTCGTGACGCTCTTCCTCGGCACGGTGCTCGCGGTGTTCCTCACGCTCAACGCGGTGCGGGGAGACGCGGAGCGCGGGCTGTTGCAGCCGCTGGTGGTCCGGCCGATGGGGCGCGTGTCGTTGCTGCTCGGGCGCTTCTTCGCGGCCGCGACGGTGTGCGGCGGGTACGTGCTGCTGGTCTACGGCATCGCGGTCCTGCTCACCGGGACGCTGGGGGACTTCACCCCGGACGACATCGTCGGTCCCGGGATCGCGCTCGCCGCCGCGGTCGTGGTGGTCGTCGGCGTGGCGCTGCTCGGGTCGACCGTGCTGTCGGCGACGGCGAACGGGATCGCGGTCTTCATGGTCTTCGGCGCGGGACTCGCCGCCGGGCTCATGGGCCAGATCGGCGAGGCGCTGGACAGCGACACGCTCGAGGACATCTCCAGCGTCGCCGCCTGGGTCCTGCCGTTCGAGGCGCTCTACCAGCAGGCGCTCTACCTCCTGACCGCCAGCACGCAGAACTTCGAACGCGTGGTCATCACGCTCGGGCCGTTCGGGGGCGCACGCGACGGCGGCGCTCTGCTGTGGCCGTGGGCCGTGGCGTACCTGGCGATGGTCTGGGCCGCGGCGGCCTGGCGCTTCGGTCGCATGGACCTGTGAGCGAGCCCGCCCGCACTGTCCCGGCCTCGGAGGTCCTGCGCGAGTGGGGGCGGATCGGGGTGGTCGGTTTCGGCGGACCGCCCGCGCACGTCGCGCTGCTGCGCCAGCTCTGCGTCGAAGAGAAGCAGTGGATCGACGGCCGCCACTTCGAGGACGCGAACGCCGCGACCGGGCTGTTCCCCGGGCCGGCGTCCACCCAGCTGGCGATCTTCATGGCCCACCACGTCGCGGGGGTGCGCGGCGCGCTGGTCGGCGGCCTGGCGTTCATCCTGCCCGGGCTGCTGATGATCCTGGTGCTCAGCGCCGCGTATCTCGGCGGGTCGCCGCCCGACTGGATGCGGGGCCTGGCCGCGGGCGCGGGCGCTGCCGTCGTCGCGGTCGTCGTCCAGGCCGGGGTGGGCTTCGGGCGCGCCGCGCTGGACGGGCGCGAGGGCGCGCAGCGCGTGCGGGCGATCGCCTACGCCGTCATCGCCGCCGCGGTGACGATCGTCGCCGGCGCGTGGGTCGTGCTCGCGCTCGTGGGCTGCGGGCTGTTCGAGCTCGCCCTGCGCCGCAGCGGGTGGGCTGACCGCACGATGTCGATCGCACTGCCCGCGCTCGTGGTGGCGGCGACCGGCCTCGCCGCGCTGCCCGACCTGGTGTGGACGTCGCTGAAGGTCGGCGCGCTCAGCTACGGCGGGGGGTTCGTGATCATCCCGCTCATGCAGGCCGACGCCGTCAACAACGGCTGGATGACCGAGGCGCAGTTCGCGGGCGCCGTCGCGTTCGGGCAGATCACGCCGGGTCCCGTGGTGCAGACCGTGGCCGTCGTCGGCTACGCGGCGGCCGGCATCGGAGGTGCGCTGCTCGCCGCGTTCGTGGCGTTCGCGCCGTCGTTCCTCATCGTGCTGATCGGCGGCGAGCGGTTCGAGCGCTTCCGCCAGAACGCCAACGCCCGGGCGTTCCTCGACGGAGCCGGGCCGGCGGCCGTCGGGGCCATCTTCGGCGCGGCCGTGCCGCTGCTCGCTGGCGTCACCGAACCGTGGCAGCTCGGAGTGCTGGTGGCCGCCGCGATCGCCCTCTTCGCCGGGCGCATCGGGACCGTGCCGGTCCTCCTCGGTGCCGGGGCCGCGGGAGCCATCGCGGCGCTCGCAGGCGCCGCCGTTCCAGCCTGACTTTGTCGCTCACCACAGGTCCGCAGCCGCAGACCTCGTGTGAGATCCAATGTTCCAGATCGGCTGGCGGCAGTTCACATAGGGCTCAGTATCTTCGAACAATGGGAGAGGCGGTGGTCCTGTCATGGACGACCGGTAAGGGTCCGCAAGGGGGAATACACGTGCATCGTGTGCTGTGCTTGGCGACGCTGGCAGTCGCGTTCATCCTGTCAACCGCCGGCACGGCCGCCGCGGCCGACCCGCTCCGGCTCGCCGCAGCCGCCGCCGGGCCGATCACGCTGAGCGACACCAAGGCCGAACCGCAGGACACCACCGCGGGCGCCCACTCCCCGTTCGACGTCGCGTTCACCCTCAACGGCACCGGTGACCCCACGACCGGCGACCCGATCCGCGACCTCCAGCTCGACCTTCCGTCGGGCCTCCTGGGCGCGATCACCTCCGCCGACGAGTGCTCGCTCGCCGACCTCGCGGCGGCCACCTGCGCCGACGAGACCAAGCTCGGCAGCGTCGAGATCGACCTGAGCTTCATGCTGTATTTCGTCTCCGGTGGCGTGCGCTCGCCCGGGACCCAGGCGCCGCAGGACATGCGCAACTTCGGGTCGATCTACCGGATCCCGACCCGCGGCGCCGAGCCGGCGCGCCTGGGCATCGTCATCAAGCCGTCGCTCTGCGTGTTCATCTACGACCCGGAGTGCAAGTTCCCGACGCTCGTCGGCCCGCCGGTCGTGCTCGAGTCCCCGGTGGCCGTCCGCAGCGCGACCGACGGCGGCCTGTCGACGGCCGTCAAGGACATCCCCAAGACGGTCCCCATGAACACCACGGGCACCGCCGAGATCGACCTGATGATCAAGACCATGCGGATCCGGCTGAACGCCGCGTCCGGTCGCGGCGACGCGTTCATGGTCAACCCGACGACGTGCGGCCCGGCGACCACGGAGCTCGAGGTCACGACCTACGCGGGCGCGACCGCCGACGCCAGCCCGTCCTTCACCCCGACGGGCTGCGAGAACGTCCCGTTCGACCCGACCATCGCCGTCGGGGTCGACGCCGCGGGCGCGGACCTGCCCACGGGCGTCACGGTCGACGTCGGTCTGCCGTACTCCGACGACCCCACCGAGATCGCGCAGACCCAGCCGCGCGAGGCCATCGTGAAGCTGCCGGCCGGCATGGAGCTCTCGCCCAGCATCGGCTCCGGCGGTCTCGAGGGCTGCACCGACGCGCAGTTCGACCGCGGATCGACCGGGCCGTCGAGCTGCCCGGCCGCATCCCAGGTCGGCACGGCGCGCTTCTCCTCGCCGCTGATCGCCGACGCGGTCGAGGGCAAGGTCTTCCTCGCGACGCCGAAGCCCGGCGGTCCGCCGCTGCGGATCTTCGTCGTCGCCGAGCAGAGCGGCGCGCCTGACGCACTGCGCATCAAGCTCGAGGGTCGCTCGGACCCCGACCCGCAGACCGGCCAGGTGACGACGACGCTGTCGAACATCCCGCCGCTGACGTTCACGGAGTTCCGCCTGCAGTTCCGCGGCGGCCAGCACGCCGTGTTCTCCACGCCGCGCACCTGCGGCACCTACACGACGACGACCTCGTTCGCCCCGCACAGCGGCAACGCGGCCAAGACGCCGTCGGCGAACATCGAGATCGCGGGCGACTGCCCCGACCCGAACGCGTTCACGCCCTCCGTGGGCGTGGCGAGCGCGCCGACGCAGGCCGGCTCCTTCGCCGCCCTGCAGCAGTCGATCGTGCGCCCCGACCGCCAGGCGCGCATGCGCAGCCTGAAGCTGTCGCTCCCGCCGGGCCTGCTCGGCAAGCTCCCGGGTGTCGCGCAGTGCCCGATCGCCGCCGCGCGCGCCGCGCAGTGCGGTGAGGCCACGCAGGTCGGCACCGTCGCGGCCGACGCGGGCCCCGGCCCGGCGCCGCTGCGCGTCAACGGCCCCGTGTACCTGTCCGAGCCGATCGACGGATCGTTCGCGAGCCTCGCGATCGTCGTCCCCGCCCGCGTCGGCCCGATCGATCTCGGCACGACCGTGACGATCGCGCGCCTGCTGGTCCGTCCCCAGGACCAGGGCCTCGACGTGTACGCCGACGAGATCCCGCTGCGCCAGGGCGGCGTCGCGTTCTCGCTGCGCGGCCTGAACCTGTCGATCGACCGGCCGGGCTTCACCATCGCCCCGACGTCGTGCGCGCCGCTGCCGGTGAGCGCGACCCTGACCTCCGACCTCGGCGCCCAGGCGCCGGCCACCGCCACGTACCAGGCGACCGGCTGCGACAAGCTGCCCTTCGCGCCCGAGATGGACGTGCAGCTGCGCGGCGACCGCGAGCGGATGGTCGAGAACGGCAACCCGAGCCTCGAGGTCAAGGTCCGTCAGACCGAGGGCCAGGCCGGGATGAAGGCCGTCGAGGTCAAGCTGCCCGAGGGCATCGCCACGGATCCCGAGGTCCTGGGCCAGGCGTGCCCCGCCGCGGTGTTCGCCGCGGGCCAGTGCCCGAAGGAGTCGGTCGTCGGCCAGGCCCGGGCGGTCACCCCGCTGCTGGGCACGCCGATGCGCGGCGACGTGATCTTCGTCGCCCAGGCCGCAGGCGGTCTGCCCGACCTGCACGTGCTGCTGCGCGGTGAGCTGTCGGTCAACCTCGTCGGCAAGGTGCGCGTCGCGCCCAACGGCCAGCTCATCACGCGCTTCGAGGGCATCCCGGACGTCCCGATCAAGGAGTTCGACCTGCGGGTCAACGGCGGGTCGCGCGGCCTGCTCGTCGCGACCGAGGACATGTGCCAGCGGGCGCCCAGCGTCGAGGCCGAGCTCCTCGCGCACAGCGACGCCAAGACGGCCTACACCAAGCGGGTCGGGATCCCGGTCTGCCGCTCCTCGCAGCAGGTCCGCGTCAGCAGCCTGCGTGACGGGCTGCCCGCGCTGCGCATGCGCGTCGCGGGCGGGCCGCGCAAGGTCCAGGCCGTCCGCCTGACGCTGCCGCGCGGGCTGACGTTCAGCCCCGAGCAGGCGCGGGACCTCATCCGCCTGAGCGCCAGCGGGATGCCGGCCGGTGCGAAGCAGCGCGCGCAGGTGCGAGTCACGAGCACCGCCATGGAGATCACCCTCCCGGGCGGTGGCGCTCGCACGGTGAACGTCCTCGTGAGCAAGGGCGCGCTGCGCGCGGCGCCGGCGCTGCGCAGCCAGCGCAGGCCGCGACTGCGGTTCCGCGTGCAGGTCACGCAGCCGGGCCTCGAGCCCCGCACGCGGACCTCGTCGACGCAGCCGATCCGCTCGGTCACCCGCGTCGTCCCACGCTGATCACCTCCCGGGGCGAGTAGCCTCGCCCCGGGATGGACAGCCTCTTCGATCCCGAGCCGGACGTCGCCAGGAGCTCGGCGACGCCGCGCGGCCCGCTCCCGGCCCGGATGCGGCCCGCGACGCTCGACGACGTCGTCGGCCAGGCCCACGTGCTGGGCACGCCGGAGGAGCCGACCGCGCTGCGACGCGCGATCGACGAGGGTCGCGCGCACTCGATGGTGCTCTACGGCCCGCCCGGGACGGGCAAGACGACGCTCGCGCGGATCGTCGCTGCCAGCGCGAACGCCGCGTTCGAGGAGCTCTCGGCGGTCGAGGCCGGCCGCCCGCAGGTGCGTGAGGTCATCGAGCGCGCACGGCACCGGCAGGCCCAGGGCACCGCCACGATCTTCTTCCTCGACGAGATCCACCGCTTCAACAAGGCCCAGCAGGACGCGCTGCTCCCCGCCGTGGAGGAGGGCCTGCTCACCCTCATCGGGGCGACAACCGAGAACCCGTACTTCGAGGTCAACTCCGCGCTGCTGAGCCGCGCGCAGGTCTACGAGCTCCAGCCGCTGGGCGAGGAGGACGTGCTGCTCCTGCTGCGCCGCGCGATCGAACGCGGCGAGTGCGGCGGGACCGAGGTCCAGGACGAGGCGCTGGAGTTCTTCGCCGCGCGCAGCGGCGGCGACGCGCGGTCGGCCCTCGGCGCGCTGGAGCTCGCGTGTGAGACCAGCAGCGTCGTCGACCTGCCCGCCGCCGAGGAGGCGCTGCAGCGCAAGGCCGTCCGGTACGACAAGGGCGGCGACCAGCACTACGACCTCATCAGCGCGTTCATCAAGTCGATCCGCGCGTCGGACCCCGACGCGGCGCTCTACTACCTGGCGGTGATGCTCGAGGGCGGCGAGGACCCGCGCTTCGTGGTGCGGCGGCTGGTCATCAGCGCAAGCGAGGACGTCGGCAACGCGGACCCGCGCGGGATCATGGTCGCGACGGCGGCCGCCGCGGCGGTCGAGCACGTCGGGATGCCGGAGTGCGCCCACGCGCTGGCGCAGGCGACCGTCTACCTCGCGCTCGCGCCGAAGTCCAACAGCGCATACCTCGCGCTCGGCGCCGCGCGCGCGCACGTCCGGCAGTTCGGCGCCGCCCCCCCGCCCGCGTCGTTGCAGGACTCCCACTACGCCGGCGCGGCGGAACTCGGCCGCGGCACGGGCTACGACTACCCCCACGACCACCCGCAGCATCTGAGCGCCAGCGAGGTGCGTCCCGACGAGCTCGACGACGTGCGCTTCTGGGCGCCGGACGACACCGAGGCCGCGATGCGCGATCGGTGGGACCGCATCCGCCAGGCGCGCGGCGACCGTCCCGGCGCCCCGTGGCGCCCGCCCGGGCGTTGACGCCGGACGGGTCTGGCACGATGGCGCACGTGACCGTCACCTCGGTGAGCCCGATCGACGGCGCCACGCTGGGCAGCGTCCCGGCGACGGCGCCCGACCGCGTCGCCGCGGAGGTCGAAGCCGCTGCCCTCGTGCAGCCGCTCTGGGCCCAGCTGCGGCTGACCGACCGCGCGCGGTACCTGCGCCGCGCCGCGCAGGCCGTGATCGACGAGTGGGACGAACTCAGCGAGCTCCTCGTCCGCGAGGGGGCGCGGCCGCGGGCCGAGGTCGCCACCATGGAGCTGCTGCCCGCCGTCGACACGCTGCAGTGGCTGGCCGACGCCGGGCCGAAGGTGCTCGGGACACGGCGCGTCCCGGTGTCGCGCACCCTGTTTCCCGTCAAGCGGGCGCGGCTGACCCACGCGCCGCTCGGCGTCGTCGGCGTGCTGACCCCCGCGTCGGAGCCGTTCGCGACCCCGCTCGGGGACGTCGCCGTCGCCCTGATGGCCGGCAACGCGGTGCTCCTGGCGCCGAGCGCCCTCGCCCCGCTGGCCGCCGAGCGGGTGCTGCGGGTGTTCGCCCGGGCCGGCATCCCCGAGGGCCTCGTGCGGGTGCTGCACGGCGGTCCCGAGGTCGGCCGCGCACTCGTCCGCGCCCCGATCGCCCAAGTCCGGTTCACCGGCAGCGACGAGGCGGGACGCGACGTGGAGGCCGCCCGCGCCCGCGAGCTGCACCGTGCGGCGATCGACGTCGGCGGGCGGGACGCGATGCTCGTCCTGGCCGACGCCGACCCCGAGCGCAGCAGCGTCGGCGCGACGTGGGCGGCGTTCGCCCACGCAGGTCAGTGCGGCGGGAGCGTCAAGCGCGCGTACGTCGTGGCGTCCCGCGCGGAGCGGTTCGTCGCCGACGTCTCCGCGCTCGCGCGCGCCATGCGCGTGGGCGACCCGCGCGAGGCGGAGATCGAGATCGGCCCGCCGCTGGCCGCCGACCGCGTCGAGACCGTCCGCAAGCTGGTCGACGCGGCAGTCGCGGGCGGCGCGACGCTGCACTGCGGCGGAGTCGTCGACGACGTGCCCGGCCTCGCCGGCCCGGCGCTCGCCCCCATGGTGCTCACCGCCGTCCCCGCGGATGCTGACCTGCGATCAGCCGCGGTCCCGGGCCCGGTGCTCGTCGTGGACACCGTGGCCGACGAGGACGAGGCGATCGTCCGCGCAAACGCCGCCCGCGGCGGACTCGGCGCGTCGGTCTGGACGGCCAACCGCCATCGCGGCACCAGGATCGCGCGCGAGCTGCGTGCCGGCATGGTGTGGGGCAACGACCACCAGGTCACTCGCGCCGCACCACAGCTGCCGTGGGGTGCCATCGGCGGGGCGGGACTCGGTCGCGCGCGGGGCGCCGACGCGTTGCGGGCGTCCGCCGAGCCCAAGCTCATCACGTGGGACCCGCCCGGCGGCCGTGCCGCCTGGTGGGCGCCCTACGACGGCACCGCGGTCGCCGCGTGGCACGCGCTCGCGCAGCTGCGCTCGGTCCGCGACCAGGACCGCGAGGACGCACTGCGCACCGGGGTCCTCCCGCTCGCGCGGATCGCGGCCCGCACCGCGCGCGCGGCCCGGCGCGACTGAGGCCGCGCAGGGGACACACACCGCCTCCGCAGCCGGAATGCGGAGCGGAGGCGGGGGTGCGTTGGGCGGGCAGCCTTCGGGAGACGGGAAGAGGGATCTACCCCAGCCGGCGGCCCGGTTCCCTCGCGGCCTGGGGGGCCACCGAGGTTGTCACAGGGACAGGGCCACTCTCTGGCGGGTCGCCCGTCCTGTCAAGGAATCCAGAGCGCAGACCAAAGCGCCCTGTCGGCGCGCCAGACTTGCGTTGCGTGGCGTTGTCGCCTCCGCCAAGGACGGGCCCTCCCGCTACGCTGACTCCATGCCAGCCGCCGCCTACGCCGGGAAGGAATGCGTCTGCCAGTTCAAGCGCGGGATCTGCGATCAGACCTGCGTGAAGGACATGCTGGACACGCCCTTCTACATCGCGTGCCTGAAGCTCAAGGGACGCAAGTGCCTCGTGGTCGGCGGTGGCGCACTGGGCCTGGAGAAGACCGAAGGCCTGCTCGCCTGCGACGGTGACGTGACCGTCATCGCCCCGGAGGTCGGCCCGGAGCTCGAGCAGCTCGCGGCCGAGGGGTCGATCACGTGGGAGCAGCGCGAGTACGGCGGCGCCGCGGACCTCGAGGGCGTGTTCATGGTCATCGCGTGCACCGATGACACCGACGTGAACATCAAGATCTACGACGACGCCGAGGCGCGGGCGATGCTCGTGAACATCGTCGACGTCCCGCCGCTGTGCAACTTCATCCTCCCGGCGCTGGTGCGCATGGGCCCGCTGGCCATCGCGATCTCCACGGCGGGTGCGTCGCCGGCCCTCGCCAAGCGGATGAAGCGCGAGGTCGCCGAGCTGTTCGGTGACGAGTACGCGACGCTGGCGATCATGCTCAACGACGCGCGCGGCTGGGCCAAGGGCACGCTGCCCACCTACCAGGACCGCAAGGCGTTCTTCGAGGAGATCGTCAACGGCGAGCCGGACCCGATCGCGCTCCTGCGCGCCGGGGACTCGGCCGCGGTCGCGGACCTCATCGCCGCGGCGCAGCGCACGCACCAGCCGGCCTGAGCCCCCGCCACGCCGCACCGGCGGCGTGACGGAGACCGAAAAACGTCAGACCGCGCCGGCGCGCGGGGTGAGCGCGAGGTCCAGCGTGTTGCCCCCGCCCTTGGTCAGCGGGTTGAGGAACGGCTCGAGCAGCCCGCAGCCGGTCAGGTCGCTGATCGCATAGCGGCCGGTCAGCCGGCCGCCCCGCAGCGCGTCGAACCCGTCGGGCGACGACAGCTGCGCCACCGTCGCCGAGCGGGTCTGGCACGTGTCCTGCGGCGTCAGCGGCAGCACCCCGAACAGGTACAGCTGCGGCAGCCGGATCTTGAACCGCGCCTGCGCGGTCAGCTGACCGCCGGTCAGCGTGCCCCGCACCTGGTCGCTCTGCGCGAACGCGATGTCCGCCGTCACCGGGATCAGCCCGAGGACCTGCAACCGCGCACGGGTACGGTCGAGCTGCAAGTCCCCGGAGAACGCGCCCGTCGCCAACACGAGCTCGGGATCGATCCGACCAGAGAGCGGCACCGTCCCCCGCGTGAGCGTCTTCAGCACCGACACGCCCGCAATGTCGAACCCATACGTCACCGTGGTGTCCGACGGGGTGGCGACCGTGATCTCCTCGCTGAACTCGCCGTACTGCAGTCCCGGCAGGTCAACGGCGCGCACCCGGAACGTGTAGGCGGTGTCTTTGGTCAGACCGGTGATGGTCGCCGAGGAGTCCGTGACCTCAGCGACCTTCTTGGCACCCTGGAAGACCTGGTAGCCCGCGATGCCGCCACATTCGCCGTCGCTCGACGGCTCCCAGGAGAGATCGATCGACGTCTCCCCGGTGGCCGTGCCGGTGAGACCGCGAACGCGCGTGGGCGGCTCATCACTGTCGGTGGGGAACTCGATGGTGATGCTGGGCCCGTACTCCGAGTACTGGCCGGCGTCGTCGTACGCGCGGATCGCGATCTCACGAACCAATCCGGGGGCACCGCCACATCCGAAGTCCAGCTTGTAGCTCGTGACCCTTCCGACGTCGACGGTCTCGTCGTCGTAGCGGAGTTCGTAGCCGGCGACGCGATCGTCCGCGGACGGGTCCCAGTACAACTGGACCGACGTCGACGTGATGTCGTTGATCGAGCGAAGGTACGGCTCCCCCGGGGCCTCGATCGGCTCGCGCTCGTCGGGGTGCGTCGTGATCAGGACCTCGTCGCTGAACTCCGAGAACCGTCCGCTCTCGTAGACGGCCCGCACCTTGAACCGATACTCCGTGCTCTCGGCAAGGTCCGAGATCGCTGCTGACGTCCCGGGCACCGTCTGGACCTTCACGCCGTCCTGGTGAATCTCGTAGGCCGTGACGGCATCGTCATCGTCGTCCACAAGTGTGCTCCACGACAGCTCGGCCGCGTCCCACCCGGTCGCCATGCCGGTGAGACCCGTAACGCGCGGCGGCGTGACGCCGAATGGCGGCAGCGTCCTGTACTGACCGGGTGGGTCAAGGACACACGGCACGTCGAACGTGTCCGGGTTGCCGTCGCTGTCGACCGGGACAACCGGGGGCAGCACGATCGGCGATCCATCAGCGCGCACGGCGGCGACGTTCAGGTCGAGCTTGTCCACCGTGATCTTCACCTGGCCCGCCTGGGGGAAGGTCAGCGGGGGCGTCTTCCCGGTCAGCCCCTCGAAGCGCAGCGGCGGAGCGGCCGGCATGGTGACCTCGGGGATCGTCATCCAGAACTGCACCGGCAGTGTGAAGTTCGGCGCGATCACCGTCGAGGTGACCCTCGCAAGGCCGGATATCTTGCTGACGCCGATGAGGTCGAGGACCTCGTACGCGTCCGGATCCTGCATCTCGGCGTTCGCGGTGATGGCGAACGAGGTGGGGTCCGACTGGTCTGGGATCGCCGCATCGAAGGTGGCCGTGAGGCCGGTCTCACCCATCAGCGGATAGGTGCATTGGTACGTCTGCGTCAGCTGCGCAGCATGCGCGGGTGCTGCCGCGGCACACGCGGCCAGGGCGGTGATGCCGGCGGCAGCCAGCACGCTCCGCACCCGATGAGACCTGAGGGACACTGGGATCCTCCGATGGACGTCGACTCGAGGCAGTCTCGCCATCCCGCCTCCGTCTGAGTAGGTGAATCTCGCTCAGTACTGTCCGTGGGCTCGCGGCGCCCGCAATCACGGGCGATACGCGCGCCCGTCGAGGGAGAGCTGGCGTCTCGTCTACGACGCCTGGTTGGCACGTCGCCGTCAGCGGCGACGTGCTGCCAGGCCCGTCAGCGTCTCCCGAACGATCCGGTCGGCCACCAGCGCCGTGATGTCCGCCGATGCGACCATCGTCGGGATCACCTCGACGAGGTCCATCCCGATCAGCTCCGCGCGCTCGCCGATCGCGCGACACGCCCACAGCAGGTCCGCCGACGTCATCCCACCCGGCTCGGGTGTCCCGGTGCCCGGGGCGAACGCCGGGTCGAGCACGTCGATGTCGACGGACAGGAACACCGGCCCGTCCCCGACGGCCGCAACCGCCTCGTCGACGATCGCGCGGATCCCGCGGTCGCGTACGTCGTGCATGAACAGCGCCGTGATGCCCTGCTCGCGCTGCCAGCCGAACTCCTCCTCGCCCGGCCAGTAGCCACGCAGCCCGATCTGCACGTACCGCGCGGGATCGACGAACCCGTCGCGGACGAGGCGGTACATCGGCGTGCCGTGGGAGACCTCGACGCCGAAGACCTCCGTCCCGGTGTCCGTGTGCGTGTCGAAGTGGATGAGCCCGACCGGGCCGCCGTGGGCCTCCGCGCACGCGCGGATGTCCGGCTCGGCGATCGAGTGGTCGCCGCCGAGGACGACCGGCAGGGCGCCCGCGTCGAGGACCTGGCGGACCGTCGTGCGAATCGCCTCGTGCGTGCGCGCGGGATCGGCAGGCAGGACGGGCGCGTCGCCGAAGTCGACGACCTTCAGCTCGGCGAACGCGTCGAGCTTCGCCTCGAGGTGCGGGCCCGGCGGGCAGCTCGCCGCACGGATGGCCCGAGGGGCGAACCGCGTGCCGGGCCGGTCGGAGACGAGGTCGTCGGTCGGCGCGCCGACGATCGCCACGTCGACCCCGGCGAGCTCCGCCGGGTCCTCCGTGTAGGGCATACCGGAGAAGGTGAGCAACCCGGCAAAGTCAGGCTTCTCTCCATATTGGGCCCAGCGTGCGAGCGGGTCGATCATGGGCGGATGCTACGGAAGCCGAACTTCGTGGCGAGCAGATCGAAGTGGCGGTCGACGTGGAGCACGTCCGCGCCATGCTGCTGCGCGCAGGCACCGATGATGAGGTCCGGGAGTGGGATCCGATGCTCGCCGGTGGCAGCCAGCTCGCGCTGCGCGGCCTCGGCCGCCTCGATCGTCGCGTGATCGATGCGCAGGTCCCGGTACGCGCCAAGGTCCTGCTCGAGGACATCGAAGTCCGTGGCCGAGCGCGCGCTGTGGAGGATCTCCATCCGCGTGATCGCGCACATGCAGAGGTCACCCAGCTCGACGAGCTCGGCCCCGCCGCGCACCCACGCGGACTTGTCCAGGAGGATCAGCGCCACGCGTCGTCGCCAACCAGGCGCTCGACGTCAACGAGCTCACGGGCGCGGTCGAGCCCAGCACGCTGACGAACGCGGCGCGCGTCGAGGGCGGCGAGCTCGGCCTCCAGCGCGCGCCCGCCCACTTCGGCGAGGCGCAGCAACAGCAGCCGCCGATCGGTGATCTCCGGCCAGGCCCGCTCGGCGAGATCGAGCAGCTGCGCGGTCTGCCCCGTGTCGGTGACGGTGTAGCGCGGGTGCGTGGTCGGCACGGCGCGAGTGTAGCACCGGGGCCTCGGAGGTGCGACACCGCCCGAAACAAGATTCTCCGACCATGTGTACAAAGCCGTATCCACATGTTTGGCCCGTCGCACCGTATGAGGGCGAGACGGACACCCATACCTTGAATGGCGCCCTAGGGTTCCGCTGCTGGCCACACAGCAGGACAGGTCCGAGAGGGCAGGCCGGCACCACACATAGCCGCGCCCACACGGAGGGACAAAAGCCCGGGAGATCTTTGATCTGCCGGGCATTTCGCGTTTCTAGGGGGCTTTTCGCATGGAGCTCATCGGTTCGACGGCACTCGTCGTCATCGATATTCAGAAAGGGGAGGTCATGGGCCAGGAGGCCTGTGGCATCCCGATCATGGACGGCGGCGCCGAGCGCCACGCCCGGTCGCTGGAGATCGTGCAGGCGGCGCGCGCGGCGGGCATCCCGCCGATCTTCATCCAGGAGGTCCACAAGCGCACACTGGTGGACTTCGGTCGAGAGCTCGACGGCGCGGAGACCATCCACGGCCTGGAGGGCGACGAGGCGACCGAGCTGGCCGAGGGCTTCGAGCCCCTCCCCGACGAATACCTCATCCGCAAGCGCCGCTACTCGGCGTTCTTCGGCACCGAGCTCGAGATCGTCCTCAAGGCGTACAAGGCCGAGACGCTCGTCCTGATCGGCGCGCTCACCGACGTCTGCGTGCACTACACGTTCGCCGACGCGCACCAGAGCGACTACCACCTGCGGGTCGTCACCGACTGTGTCGGCGGGTCCTCGCAGGAGGCGCACGACGCGTCGCTGCGGGCCATGGAGTACCTGCAGCGCGACGCGCTCGTCACGAGCGACGAGACGCTCGCTGCCTTCTCCGCGTACGCCAAGGAGCCGGCCGCGGCGTGACCGGCACCGGCCCCGTCCTCGACGTGCAGGACCTGCACGTCACGTTCGCCTCCTCGGGCGGCGACGTCCACGCGGTGCGCGGGGCGTCGCTGCAGATCGCGCCCGGCGAGGTCGTCGGCCTGGTCGGCGAGTCGGGGTCCGGCAAGAGCGTGCTCGGCCTGACGGCGCTTGGCCTGCTGCCGCGCAAGCCCGAGCCGCGCCTGGAGGGCGTCGTGCTGCTCGACGGGCTCGACATGATCACCGCGACCGACGAGGACATGCGCGCCCGGCGGGGCACCGACATCAGCGCGGTCTTCCAGGACCCGATGGGCTCGCTGAACCCGTCGATGCGGATCGGCGCGCAGGTCGCCGAAGCGGCGGGCGGGGCAACCGACGAGGAGGTCGCCGAGATGCTCGCGGCCACCGGCATCCCGGAGCCCGAGCACAAGGCGCGCGCCTATCCCCACGAGCTGTCCGGCGGCCTGCGCCAGCGCGTGATGATCGCCATGGCGCTGTCGCGCCACCCCAAGCTGATCATCGCCGACGAGCCCACCACCGCCCTCGACGTCACCGTCCAGGCGAAGGTCCTCGACCTGCTCGCCGCCGCGTCGCGCGAGCGCGGCGTCGCGCTGCTGCTCGTCACCCACGACCTGGGTGTCGCCGCGCGCATCTGCGACCGGATCGCCGTCGCCTACGCCGGGCGGATCGTCGAAGAGGGGACCGCGGCGCAGCTGCTCCAGCAGCCACACCATCCGTACACCGTCGGCCTGCTCGCCAGCCGCCCGCGCCTGGACGGGTCGATCGCCGGCGGGGACCTGCCGACCCTGCCTGGTCGCCCGCCGGACCCCCGGCTGCCGCTGGCCGGCTGCGCCTTCGCGCCCCGTTGCCCCGCGGCTGACGCGCAGTGCGCCGGCCCGCTCGCCATCCACGTCAACGGCGAGCGCCGCAATGAGTGCCACCACCCCGGCGTCCTGACCCGCTGGCCCGAGGGCGGCCCGCACGCCGGGCGCCGCGACCCCATCCTGCTGAAGGCCCCGAACCCGGTCGTCGCCCCCGCGATGGTGCGGGGCGTGCCTCCCGAGCCGGCCGTCGTCGTCCGCGGTGCGGTGCGCGAGTTCGAGCGGCCCAAGCCGTTCCCGTTCGCCAAGCGGCCGGCGCCGTTCACGGCCGTCGCGGGAGTGGACCTCGAGGTGCCGCACGCCGGGTCGGTGGCGATCGTCGGCGAGTCGGGCTCAGGCAAGTCGACGCTGCTGCGGATGATCGTCGGGCTCCTCGAGCCGACGGCCGGTGACGTGACGCTCGGCCCGGGCGCGCCGCCGCAAATGATCTTCCAGGACGCCGGCGCGTCGCTGACGCCGTGGATGCCGATCGGCAAGCAGATCGAGGAGCGCCTGGCCGCGCTCGACGTGCCGTCGTCCGAGCGCGGCGCACGGGTCGCCGCCACGCTGGAGGCCGTCGGCCTGCCCGCCGAAGCGCAGACCGCGGTCCCCCGCGCGCTGTCCGGTGGCCAGCGCCAGCGCGCGGCGATCGCGCGCGCCATCGCCGTCCCGCCGGCCCTGCTGGCGTGCGACGAGCCGGTCTCCGCTCTCGACGTCTCCCTCGCCGCGCAGGTGCTGAACCTGCTCTGCCACCTGCGCGAGACGCTCGACATCGCGCTGCTGTTCGTCACCCATGACCTGGCAGCGGCTCGGGCGGTCGCCGACGAGGTCGTCGTCATGCAGCGCGGCGAGATCGTCGAGCGCGCGGCCACCGAGGACCTCTTCACCGACCCGCAGCACCCGTACACCCGGGAGCTCCTCGCGGCGGTGCCCGAGATTCACGCGATGGCGGTGCCGGCATGAGTGCCATCACCCGTGTCGGCGGACCCGCGTCGCGCATGTGGCGCGGCCGCCCGGCACTCAGCCCCGGCGCCCTGAAGGGCGAAACCGTCTGGCACGCGCTGATCCCGGTGGCCATCCTCAGCCTCGTCATTCTCATCGCGCCGGTGCTCGCGCCGTACGGCGGCACCGATGTGAACCCGGTCGGCGCCCTGCAGTCACCGTCCCCCGACGCGTGGTTCGGCACCGACGAGATCGGGCGCGACGTCTTCAGCCGGATCCTCATCGGCATCCGCACGTCGTGGTTCGCGGCGCTCGGGGTCATCCTCCTCGGCACGATCATCGGCGGCCTCATCGGCGCCATCGCGGGTGCGTTCGGCGGCAAGGTCGACATGGTCCTGATGCGCATCACGGACCTCTTCCTGTCACTGCCCGCACCGGTCCTGGCCATCGCCGTCATCGCCGCGATGGGCCCCAGCCTGCGCAACACGCTCATCGCCCTGAGCATCGTGTGGTGGCCGTGGTACGCCCGCATCGTGCGCGGCGAGGTCCGCGCGCTCGCCGCGCGACCGCACGCCGAAGCCGCGCAGCTTGCGGGCGTCAGCCGCACGCGCCTCGTGCTCAAGCACCTCCTTCCCGGCGCCGCGGCGCCGGTGATCGTGACGATGTCGCTCGACGTCGGAAACCTCATCCTCGCCCTGGCCGGCCTGTCGTTCATCGGCCTCGGCGCACCTCCGCCCGCGCCCGAACTGGGAGCCATGAGCGCGCGCGGCCTGCAGTACCTGTTCGGCCACCCCTGGGTGCCGATCGCTCCCGCCGCCGCCGTGGCGCTCCTGGCGCTCGCGGCAAACCTCCTCGGCGACGCCATCAATCGCCGGCTCGACCAAAGGACCACTCGATGACCCGCAGGACCACCACGCTGCTCGCGGTGCTCGCCGCGGGGGCCCTGGCCGTCACCGGCTGCGGCTCCGCAGAGAAGACCGACTCGGCATCCAGCTCGTCGGGGGACAGCAAGACGCTGCGCATCCCGTACCTGGCCGACATGTCCGTGCCCGACCCCGATGTCTTCTACGACATCGAGGGCAACGGCGTGATCCTCAGCCAGTACGAGGGCCTCCTGAAGTACAAGGCGGGCACGCTCGACATCGAGCCGAACCTCGCCACCGAGTACGAGGTCTCCGACGACGGCAAGACCTACACGTTCACGCTGCGCGACGACGTGACGTTCCACTCCGGCCCGAAGATGACGTGCGACTCGGTGAAGGCCGCGTTCCAGCGCCGTGTCGACGTCGACCAGGCCCCCGCGTGGATGCTCGCCGACGTCAAGTCGATGACGTGCGAGAACGCCACGACGTTCGTCATCGAGCTGAAGAACAAGGTCACGCCGTTCCTGCACTACATGGCATCGAGCTGGGGCCCGAAGGTCGTCGGCCCGGAGGCGATCGAGACGAATGCCGGCGACGACTTCGGCCAGACGTTCCTGGAGACCAAGGGCGACGGCACCGGCCCGTACAAGCTGTCCTCGTTCAAGCGCGGCAGCGCGTACACGCTGACCAAGAACGCCGAGTACTGGGGTACGCCCGCGAACTTCGAGGAAGTAATCCTCTCGATCACGCCCGACATGGGCACGCAGCGCCTGAAGCTCGAGAAGGGCGACCTCGACGTCATCCTCCACGGCTTCCCGGCGTCCGAGCTGGAGTCGCTGCCCGACAGCGTCACGGTCGAGAAGCAGGACTCGCTCCTGCGCCTGATCCTCTACGTGAACTCGAACAAGGCGCCGTTCAACGACCCGGCGGTCCGCGCGGGCCTGCAGTCCACGATCGACACGAACCAGCTCGTCGAACAGGGCTACTCGGACACCGCGGAGAAGTCGACGGGCATCTACCCGCCCGGCCTGCTGCCCGGCGAGCCGAAGCTCCCGTACACGCCCGACCCGGCGAAGGCGAAGGCCGCGGCCGACAAGGCCAAGACGAAGAAGCTGACCCTCGCGTACTCGGCCGACGAGTCCGGCGTGCAGCGCCGCGTCGGCGAGCTGCTGCAGGCGCAGCTGAAGACCGCCGGCTACGACGTGA
This sequence comes from Solirubrobacteraceae bacterium, assembly GCA_016463765.1. GTDB lineage: Bacteria > Actinomycetota > Thermoleophilia > Solirubrobacterales > Solirubrobacteraceae > Svornostia. Next base: position 64,335 of record JAEMQS010000014.1, read on the forward strand.
CGATCAAGGAGGTCCAGCTCCCGACGGTCTACGGCTGGGCGGAGAACCTCGAGGAGGCGCCCGACCTGGCGATCATGACCAACACGCCTGACGGGGCGCACCCCGACCTGTGGGCGAGCATCATGTTCTCCTCGACCGGCGGGCTGAACTTCCTCGGCGCGAAGAACGAGAAGATCGACGCAAACCTCGGCAAGGCGATCAGCCTGCCGCCCGAGGAGGCCGATCCGCTCTACAAGGAGATCGCGCAGGAGGTCATCGACGACAACAAGTTCTTCCTCCTCGGGGACGTGAAGAACGTGTTCGTCATGCAGGACTCGCTGACCGGCCTGTCCAACACGCCGGCCTACCCCTGGCTCGTCGACTTCGCGGCCCTGAAGCGGGGCGAGTAGCGAGATGGGCGCGTTGGTCCTCAGGCGCTTCGGCGCTCTCCTGGCCGTGTTGTTCGGCCTGGCGTGCATCGTCTTCGTGCTGCAGACGGTGATCCCGTCTGACCCCGCGCGGGCGATGGTGGGGGCCAACGCGAGCCAGGAGGCCGTCGAGGCCAAGAAGGCGGAGCTGGGCTACGACGACCCGCTCCCCCAGCAGTTCACGCAGTACCTCCAGCGGCTGGCGCAGGGAGACCTCCAGAGCTCCCTGCGCACCCGCAACGAGGTGACGGCCGACCTGCGGGAGTTCGCCCCCGCGACGTTCGAGCTCGCGTTCAGCGCGTTCGTGCTCGCGGTGGCGATGGGCCTGGGGCTGGGGCTGCTCCTGGCCGGCGGAGGGCGCGCCGGCCGGATCATCCGGATCTTCCTGATCGGCGGCGCGTCCGTTCCGGCGTTCCTGACCGGGCTGCTGCTGATCCTCGTCTTCTACTCGTGGCTCGGCATCCTGCCGGCGTCGGGTCGCGTGGGCGACAACTTCATCGTCCCGGACGGGCCGACGAATCTGCTCGTCGTCGACTCGATCATCGGCGGCACGCCCGACCTGACGCTCGACGCGCTCAAGCACCTGATCCTGCCCGCGCTGACGCTGGCGCTGCTGCCGGCGCTGGCGATCGCGCGGACGCTGTCGACCTCGCTGACCCAGGTCGAGCGCGAGGACTACGTGCGCACGGCCCGGTCGAAGGGCCTGACCGAGCGCACGGTGCTGCTCAAGCACGCGCTGCGCAACGCGTCGGGCCCGGCGCTGACGATGAGCGGCCTGCAGGTGGGGCTGATGCTCGGCGGCGTCGTGGTCGTCGAACGGATCTTCGCGTGGCCGGGCATCGGGCTGTACATCGACCAGTCGATCGCCTACTCGGACTTCCCGGCGATCACCGGCGCGACCCTGCTGCTGGGCACCGCCTACGTGCTCGTGAACTTCTTCGTGGACCTGACCCAGGCGTGGGCCGACCCGCGCATCCGAACCGTCTGATTGGAGCGTTGTCCATGAGCGAACCGATCCTCGACGCGGTGCTGCCGCCCGCGGCCACGTGGTCGCGCGTCTGCAAGCGCGGCACCGCGCTGACGCTGACCGACATCGAAGGCGGTGCGAACGTCGCGTGCCTGCTCTACCGCGCGGATGATGTGCGCGAGCGCTACTGCATGCCCGACACGCTGAAGGCCCAGCACGTCTCGCGGATCACGGCGGGCGTGGCGCTGTACAGCGACATGGGGCGGGTGCTGGCGTCGGTGGTGTCGGACAGCGTCGGGTGGCACGACACGATCACGGGCCACACCACGCAGGCGATCGTTGACGCGAAGTGGGGCCGCGCGTCCTATCAGGACCACCGCAACGCCTGGCAGCCCGGCGCGCGTGACCAGCTGCTGATCGAGCTGGCCAAGCACGGCATGGACCGGCGCGACCTGGTGGCGAACATCAACCTCTTCACGAAGATCGCGGTCGGGCCGGATGGCGAGCTGTCGTTCGTCGAGGGGAACTCCGGGGCGGGCGATCACGTGACGGTGCGCTTCGAGCTCGACACGCTCGTGCTGCTGTGCAGCGTCCCGCACCCGCTCGACCCGTCGCCGCAGTGGCAGCCGGGGGCGGTGGGGCTGCGGCTGGAGTCCGTGCCCGTCGCAGCTGCTGACGACGTGGTGCGCGTCGCGTGTGCCGAGAACGAGCGCGGGTTCGCGGCGTCCGAGCTGGTGCTCGCATGAGCGCGGAATGGCTCGCCCAGGGGGCTCGCATTCCGAGCGAGAACTCGCCAGAGGCTCCTTCTCGCGGTCTCGATCCAGCGGGCGCTCGGCTAATCGACGACGTCCCCGCCGGCGCGGGCTGGACCCACCTCCTGCGCGCCGGGGAGATCCTGCGGATGATCGATCTGGAGGGCAACCAGGCGATCGACACGCTGTTCTTCGACGCCCACGACTACGCCAACCGCTACAGCGCGGTCGACACGCTGCGCGCGCAGGGCAACGCGTACCTGACGACCGGCTCGCGGCTGCTGGCGCTCGACGGCCAGCCGCTGGTGACGATCGTCGATGACCTGTGCGGCCGTCACGACACGCTGGGCGGCGCGTGCTCCCAGGAGTCCAACGTCGTGCGCTACGGCGAGCACACGCGCCACATGCACGCGTGCCGCCAGACGTTCCTGCTGGAGGCAGTCAAGTGGGGCGGCGGCTTGGAGAAGCGCGACCTCACGCACAACGTCAACTTCTTCATGAACGTCCCGCTGACGCCCGAGGGCGGCCTGACGTTCGAGGACGGCATCAGCGCGCCGGGCAAGTACGTGCAGCTGCGCGCCGACCGCGACACGGTCGTGATGGTCAGCAACTGCCCGCAGCTGAACAACCCGTGCAACGGCTATGACCCGACGCCGGTGCGCATGATCATCTGGGCGGCTGCGTGAGCGACGCGCCCTCCATCGAGGTGGTGGCGCCCGGCACCCTGACGACGGTGCAGGACTGGCCCGGCCGGCTCGGCCTCTGGGAGACCGGCGTCCCACCGAGCGGCCCGATGGACGACCTCTCGTTCCGCCTGGGCAACCAGCTAGTCGGCAACCCCGAGGGCGCCGCCGGCCTGGAGGTCGTCGTCACCGGCCCGACGCTGCGCTTCCCCGCGGGCGGCGTCGTCGCCGTGACCGGCGCGCCGCTCGTCGTCGAACTCAACGGCACGCCGGTCCCGCAGTGGATGGCGCTCGACGTCCCTCCCGGCGGCGAACTGCGGCTGCGCGGCATCCGCGGGGTCGGAATGCGCGCGTACGTCCTCGTGGCGGGCGGAATCGACGACCCCGTCGTCCTCGGCTCCCGCGCGTCGTTCACCTCGGGCAAGGTCGGCGGAGGCAAGCTCGTCGCCGGTGAGGTCGTGCCGATCGGCGGCGCGGAGGTCGGCCCGCGCGTGGAGCGCGTCACGCGCCCGGCGATCGGCAACCTCTGGCACCTGCGCGTCGTCACCGGCCCGCAGGGCGCACCGGAGATCGTCTCCCCCTCGTCACTCGAAGAGCTGCTCACCGGCGAGTGGACGGTCCACCACCACTCCGACCGCACCGGCATCCGCCTGGACGGCCCCATCCCGGACTTCACCCGCACCGACGGCGGCGACGCAGGCCTGCACCCCTCGAACATCCTCGACTCCGCCTACGGCGTCGGGTCGATCATGCTCGGCGGCGACAGTGCCGTGGTGGTCGGCCCCGACGGCCCGAGCCTCGGCGGGTTCGCCGTCTTCTGCCAGGTCGTGCGCGACGACCTGTGGAAGCTCGGCCAGATGCGCCCCGGCGACACCGTGCTGCTCGACGACGTGACGCCGCAGTTCGCGGTCGGCGCGGGCGCGTCGGACCCGGTGCTCGACGCTTCCGCGGAAGCGCACGGCGGCGCGGTGACCTACCGCCGCGCCGGCGAGCGCGCGCTGCTCGTGGAGTTCGGCGCCAACGAGCTGGACCTCCGTTCTCGCGTACGCGCGCACGTGTTACAGGGCGCCCTCGTGGACGCCGCGATCCCCGGCGTGACCGACCTGACGCCCGGCGTCCGCTCGCTGCACGTGCAGTTCGAGCCGTCCCTCATCACCCCCGCGGCGCTGCTGTGGGCCGTCCAGCGGGTGCAGTCGTCGCTTCCCGCGCCCGAGGACCAGCCGATCGCCGCCCGCGTGGTGCACCTGCCGCTGGCCTGGCGCCACTCGCAGGCGATGCTCGCGGTCGACAAGTACATGACGTCGGTGTGGGCCGACGCGCCGTGGTGCCCGGACAACATCGAGTTCATCCGCCGGATCAACGGGCTGGACTCCGAGGAGGACGTGCGGCGGATCGTCTTCGACGCGTCGTACCTCGTGCTCGGGCTGGGCGACGTCTACCTGGGCGCGCCGGTGGCGCTGCCGGTCGACCCGCGCCACCGCCTGGTCACGACGAAGTACACCCCGCCGCGCCCGTGGACCCCGCCGAACGCCGTCGGCATCGGCGGCGCGTTCATGTGCGTCTACGGAATGGAGGGCCCGGGCGGCTACCAGCTCGTCGGCCGGACCGTCCCGATCTGGGGCGTCGAGTCGGGGGCGCTGCTGCACCACTTCGACCAGATCCGCTTCGAGCCGGTGTCTGAGGACGAGCTGGAAGAGCTGCGCCGCCTGAGCGCGTTGGGCGAGTGGGCGCCGCGGGTGGAGCCGGTCACCTTCTCGATGGCCGAACACGACAGGTTTCTGCAGGACAACGCCGACTCGATCGCCGAGTTCCAGGCCGGGCGGGAGGCCGCGTTCGCGGCCGAGCGCGACGCCTGGGCCGCCGTGACACCGGCGGGAAGCGAGGGGTCATGACGGAGCCGTTGACGGTGCAGGGACTGCTGGAGGACTACCGGGCTGGACGCCGCAAGCCGTCGGACGTGGTCCGTGAGGTGATCGCGCGAGCGGAGGCGGTCGACGCCCCGGTGTGGATCTCGCGGGTGTGCGACAAGGAGCTGCTCGCGCACGCTGCTCGGTTGGATGGGCTCGATCCTTCGCTCCCGCTGTACGGCATCCCGTTCGCGGTGAAGGACAACATGGACGTTGCCGGCGTTCCGACGACGGCGGGGTGTCCGGGGTTCGCGTACACGCCCGCCGAGACCGCGACCGTCGTGCAGCTGCTGCGCGACGCGGGCGCGATCCTCATCGGCAAGACGAACATGGACCAGTTCGCAACGGGGCTGGTGGGGACGCGGTCGCCATATGGGGTGGACGGGTCGGTGTTCGACGCTGATCGCGTGAGTGGCGGATCGTCGTCGGGCTCCGCGCTGGCGGTGGCGCTGGGGCTGGTCGCGTTCTCGCTGGGGACGGATACCGCGGGGTCGGGCCGGGTGCCCGCGGCGTTCAATGCGCTGGTCGGGTTGAAGCCGACCCGGGGGCTGATCAGCACGCGTGGTGTGGTGCCGGCGTGTGCGTCGCTGGACTGCGTCTCGATCTTCGCCCACAGCGCGGTGGATGCGTCGCTGGTGCTGGGCGTGGCGGCGGAGGTCGATCCGGACGACCCGTGGTCGCGCGAGGCCAAGGTGCCGATGTCGCCGCGGCGGGGGCTGCTGGGCGTGCCGCTGGACGGGCAGCTCGAGTTCACCGAGCCGGAGGCCGCGGCGGCGTGGAAGGCGGCGCTGGAGCATGCGGCGACGCACTGGACGCTGGTGCCGGTCGACGTGTCGCCGATGCTGGATGCGGCGCCGCTGCTCTATGCGTCGTGGGTGGCTGAGCGGACCGCGGACCTGCTCGAGGTCATCGATGGGGAGCCCGAGGGGCTGGACCCGACGGTGGCGCGGATCGTGCGGAGTGGGCGGGACCTGAGCGCGGTGGACGTGTTCGCGGCGGCGCATAAGCTGGCGGAGCTGCGGCTGGTCGCCGATCGGGTGTGGGAGGACGTCGATGCGCTGATGCTGCCGACGACCCCCGGGCATCCGACACATGCGCAGGTGGCGGCGGATCCGGTGGGGGTGAATGAGGCGCTGGGGCGGTTTACGAACTTCGTGAATCTCATGGATATGGCGGCGGTGGCAGTGCCTGCGCCGGTGCGGGGGGATGGGCTGCCTTTTGGGGTGTCGTTGCTGGCGCCGGCTTCGCATGACTACCGGCTCTTGAGTGCCTCCGCGTCGTGGACTGGAGAGCCGGCGGCGGTCGATGAGCCGGGACTCGTGCAGCTCGCGGTCCTGGGGGCGCACCTCAGTGGGATGCCGCTCAACCATCAGCTCACTGACCGCGGTGCGCGGTTCGTGTGCGCGACGACAACGGCCCCGGAGTACGAGTTCTACGCGCTGCCGGACGGCAAGCGACCTGCGCTGTCGCGCACCGAAGACGGTGCCGCGATCGCCTGCGAGGTCTGGGCGCTGCCTGCCGCAGCGCTCGGTGAGATGCTCGGCCTGATCGGCGCGCCGCTCGGGCTGGGGCGCGTGACGCTCGCGGATGGGTCTGAGGTCACTGGGTTCATCTGCGAGTCCGGAGCGTTGGATGACGCGGTGGACATCACAGAGCACGGCGGGTGGCGGGCGTACCAGAGCGGGGCTACGGCGCACGTGTAGCGGCCACGGTGGCGCCGCGATCTTCGCGCGCAATCTGCTGAGTATTGTTGCGAGCAGTCAGGTGGGACTGATAGAGAGCGGTCATGCTCTGGCAGATCTCAAGCGAGTCGGTAGGGGCCCTCGACTTCGTCGGCGCGATCGAAGCAGAGTCAACTGCTCCTAAGGAGTCGTTGCCGTCTCTCCCTTCGCGGGTCGTTGAAAAGTCCGTGAAAGGTCGAGAGAAAGAACTCGCGGAGCTAATCGGCGCCCGCTGCACCACCGGGATCGACGTCAGCCCGCAAGAGCTGATCTGGATGCCGAAGCCTGATCACGTGGGTCGCCATCGCCCGGTCCTGACTCTCACTTTCGAGCAGCGAGTAGTCCTTCGTGCTTTCGCGACAGCCGTCGCAGCTGACATGCCTGATTTTGACCGGAGCCCAGAGGCGTTCAACGCTTTCCAGGAGGCTCCCACGCGCTCCGACGCGGGTTATGTCGTCACCGCAGACGTCGCATCGTTCTACTCATACATCGACCATGAGCTCTTGGCGTCACGCATCGTCGATGCCACCGCCAAACCAGACATCGCAGAGGGACTGGTCGGGTTCCTGGGCGCCATTGCCGGACGTTCGTACGGTCTACCCCAGACCTTTCAGTCATCCGATCCGCTATCCGAGCTCGTGATAGCGCCAATTGAGCGACGCCTCGTTCGTGCCGGCGTGGAGGTGTACCGGTCAAACGACGACTTCCGCCTGTGCGTCCCGTCTCACAGTGAAGGAATGGCAGCCCTTGAAGAGCTACAAGCCGAGTTGTGGCGGGTTGGGCTCGACCTGAATGATGACAAGAGTTGGATTCTCAAGCGACCCACCTACGAGGACAACCTGCGGCGCGCAGATGCTCTCGTCTACGAGTATGCAGAGTCCACCGACCTAAGCGTCGACGTCGACCCATACACAGGCGAACCCCTGGGTGACCCTGCTCCGACGAGCGAGGCGGGAGGCGGGTTTGGCCTTGACCTCATCATGCGCGTGTTCACGGCTGCTAGCAAGCGACGTCTCGGCGCGACGCGACTCCCGGCTTTCGAGAGCAGCGCCAATCGCCGCATTGTCATCGCCTCGCTCGCTCACTTGACCAACCTGCGCTCTCCAGACGGCCTCCCAATGGCGGCTCAACTGCTCGCGGTCGACCCACTTCTGGCCCGCCAGTACTCGTTCTATGTTCGCGCTACGCATCCGTCGGGGACAGGCGCAGCCGAGTGCATTGATGAGGCGCTGACGCATTTCGCTCACTTCACACCGCCTTGGGTCGAGGCGTGGCTAATCAACCCGCTCCTCAATCCCTCGGCGGAGTTGACGCAACAAAGCACCTCCTGGCTCCGCAAGGTCGCCCAGTCACAACGACTCGGCGTGGTCCGGGCACGGGCGATCCTGGCGCTCGCGGTGCACGGCAAGACCGAACGAGCCGAAGTTCTGCGGTGGTTTGATGCGATGCCCGAGGTCGCTCGGTGCGACATGGTCGCCGCAGCGGCGAGAGCGTCCGGTTCCGACCGGGCCCTTGATTCACTCCGCAAAGGCAACCGACTCTTCGACTGGGTCGCGGAGTGGGCCTCGCAGACCGCCGACGGAGACCCCGCATGGGGCTGACTTCCCCGTCAGGGCGAGCAGAAGACGCGACGGCTAGCGTGCAACGAGCGCTGGCCCACTATCGGTCTGGCGTGACCTCACCTGTGCGCCGCCGACCGGGAAGAGGTGTCCTTGCGGCAAGCCACGTGTCCGGGCTTTCCCTCGGGTTCCACCGGCACGACGCACTACTGCGCTTTGTCGGGATCGCTGAGGGCTTCGCGGTCAACCGATTTCTGGAGGTCTCCGACGTTGTCGTCTCCGACGACACGATCCTGCAGCATCTCTGGCAACGAGAGCTCAAGACAGCGCTCGACACATGGGAACGACGGGATAAGAGCTGGAAGCGGTACTTCGCAGTCGACGTCGAGACGTACGGCGACCACGCGAGGCTTCGCGGCTACGTCGAAGCGCGCAACGCAATCGTGCATGGACTAGGTGAGCTCAGCCGCAAGCAACGGGCAAATCCAGCAGATGCCGTCGCCAAGCTGCGAAAGGCTGGGATCACAGTGGTGAACAACCGTGTCGTAATCGAAGCCGCACACGTCGACGACTGTGCGCGCACAGTGATTGCGTTCGTTCGTTGGCTCGACACAAGGGCCGAGTTGGTCATCTCGAAGGCGTAAAGGGTGGCTCCGAGATGACGGCTGGCCGCACCTGCACGCCGGACATCCCGCGCACAATCCGAACCACCGGCCCGACGTCCAGCGAAGAGTCGCTGCCCGCTGGACCCATAACCTCGCGCGCGCGAGCGTAGAGTCCGCTGGTAGCGGTCGACGCGTCCCGCGATCCTGCAGAGTCAAGCGCCTTAACCGCACAGACAAGCTCCGACGCGACAATGCGAATCACCAACTCCCCAACCTCCAACACCTGCCGCGCCGCGACCCCACTCATCGCCACGTGATCCTCCATCACGTCCACCGGGCACCGACTCCCGTGGCGCCGCCGTCGCCCGCAACCGCGCCTCACTCAACAACCCCGCAGCGCTAGCCCGCAGCATCAACAGGGCCCAGCCGCGACGGATCAGTCACCAGCCGAGCCGGCAGCCTCAGCGCCCCGCCCACCAGGCGCTGCCACCGCGGCACCGAGATCGTCGCTACCTCGGTCAACGCCAGCGCCACCCCATCCATCGGCAAGGCCTAAGGCTCGCCATGGAACAGCCCACCCGACAGCACCTCGCCGCCGGAAAGCACCACCGGGTTGTCCGTCACCGCACACAGCTCCCGCCCAACCACCTCCCGCGCGAACGAGATCTGATCGCGCACCGCCCCATGGATCTGCGGCAGGCACCGCAGCGCGAACGGGTCATGCGGCCGGTCCGACGTCCCCACCAGCTGCGAGCCCTCAAGCAGCGACCGCATGTGCGCCGCGCTCGCCAATGCCCCCGGATGCGGCCGCACTCCCACGAGCCGCTCGTCGAACGCCTCCGCATGTCCGCCGAGCGCCTGCAGCGTCATCGCCGCCACCCGCTCGGCGCCTCTACCAGCGCCTGCGCCTCGCGCACCGCCTCGAACGCCAGCCCGCCACGCCGAACGCCGCGCTGTTGATGACCCGCCCTCCTTCGCCTCGAGCGTGTCGACGTCGAGCACGCCCAGCGCCAGGTGCGCGTTCGCGATCAGGTCCGACGCCGACTGCGAGCCCTGCAGCGGCACCCGCGGGACCACCCCCGCGTTCAGCGCCCGCGCGCACGCCTCGCCGATCTCCGGCCGATAGCCGGGCGGGCCCTGCGCAATCGCGGAGGTCACGGCTGACCGACCTAAGGTCCGAGCAGCGCCAGCGGAACCACCGCGACGCCGTCGGCGCGCCGGTACGCCTCCGGTCCGGTGGTCAGGACGACCTCGTCGAGCAGCTCGTCGCCGAGCCGCTGCCGCAACCACCGCAGGTGCCTGACGTCGCCGTCGTCCACGGTTCGTGCGAGCTTGACCTCGATCGCCACGACGCGTCCGTCCGGGCGCGCGACGATCAGGTCGACCTCTTGCCGCCCGCGTGCGGTCCGGAGATGGCGAACCGCCGCTTCGTGATGCTGCGCGTAGACGCGCACCGACTGCGTCGCCAGGCTCTCGAAGAGCGGGCCGAGCATCGCGCGGCCCGAGGCGAGCAGCGCGGTCGGAGTGAGACCGAGCAGCTGCGCAGCGAACGCGGGATCGACCAGCTGGTGCTTGGCCGCCTGCCCGAGCTCGTGGAGACGGTTGGTCGTCGGCAGCCAGGCCGGTACGTCGTCGAGGACCCACAGCCGCGCAAGCGCATCGCGATAGACCTGCGTCGTTCGCTTCGAGGGCTTGTCCGTCTCTCCCGCGGTCGCCGCATCGCGCAGCGTCTCGAAGGAGGCGGTCGACGAGGATGCGGCGGCGTACGCCGCGAGCCACCGGCGGAGGGTCTCGGGGTTGCGGATGGACACGCCGGCCTCGTCACGGATGTCGCGGTCGACGAGCCGATCGAGGTATCCCTGCAGCTGGGCGCGGCGGGGACGACCGGGCAGCTCCCGGATCGCGGGGAGCCCGGAACTGACGATCGCCTCCACGTATTCGTCGAGCCTCACCCCGGTGGCTCCGGCAATGGGCGCACGATCGCCGGAGAGAAGCTCCTCCAGGCTGACCGTCGCTCCGCCGAAACGTTCGCTCAAGGCCATCGGACGCATCTGCACGGTGACGATTCGGCCGGCACCCGAGTGGGTGGGCGGCGGGTCCGGGACCGCCGAGCCCGTCAACAGGAAGCTTCCGGCCGCAGCCCCCTCGTCGACGCGGCGACGCACGAGGTCCCAGACCTCAGGGAGGCGCTGCCACTCATCGATCAAGATCGGCGCTGCGCCCTCGAGCAGTCGCGCCGGGTCTGCGCGAGCGACGTCGAACTCGGCCGGGTCGTCCAGTCGACGGATGGTGCGCGCCCGCTCGACGGCGGTCCGCGTCTTGCCCACGCCCTTGGCCCCCTCGATCGCGACGGCGGAGAGCGCTGGAAGCAGGTCGTCGAGCTCGTCGTCGACGATGCGTCGGTGGTAGGGCAGCACGTCGTCAACGTTACCGTTTCGGCACCTGCTGTATTACCGTTTCGGCAGCCAGCTCGTCACCGTTTCGCCAAGGTCTCGCGGCCGCATGAGCGTCGCGTGACGTTCAGCCCTGGACGAACCATCAATCATGCTGGTGGTGACCAGCGACGACGGACGCACCACGAGGAGACGGCATGGAGATCACCCGCAGCAGCATCCAGACGATGAAGGGCCCCGCCGCGTGGTTCACCGGCGACGTCTACATCGACGCCGTCGCCGCGGCACCCGCGCCGGCGCGCGTGCAGGGGAACCTCGTGCGCTTCACGCCGGGCGCGCGGACCGCGTGGCACACGCATCCGCTCGGGCAGACGATCTACGTCACGGAGGGGGTCGGTCTGTGCCAGAAGCGCGGCGGGCCGGTCGAGGTCATCAACGCCGGCGACCGGGTGTTCTTTGAGCCCGACGAGGACCACTGGCACGGCGCGGCGCCGGATGGCTTCATGACGCACCTGGCGCTGAACGAGGCCGACGAGGCGCACTCCGCCGTGAGCTGGGGCAACCACGTGACCGACGAGGAGTACGCGGCGCGCTGACGTCAACCCCAACCCGAGGTCTAGAGTCTCACCAGTGAGCAGTCGCCCCATCACCGACGAGCTGGTCGCCCAGGTCATCGACGATCTCCAGGCTCGCTACGGCATGGACCAGGACGACCTTCGCGAGCTCGGAGCCCGGCTCGCCGGCACCGACCGCCAGGCCCGCCAAGACGAGAACGTGGCATTTGCTGAACGCTTCATCGACGAGCACGCCCGCACGTTCGACCGCCTCTCGCGCTGAGCGCGTGCCCGGCGACCGCTGGACATCGTCGCTCGACGACTACCTGGACGTCGCCGGGGTCGTCCTGGGAGCAACCCCTGAGCAGCTGCTCAGACTTCCGCGCCTCGACCTCGCCGACTCCGCGACTAACGCGCCGTTCGCGTCGTTCGGCGGAACCGAGGCATACCGGACCTCGTCGATCAGGCCGCCGTGCTGGTCACGCACCTCGCGCGCAACCATCCGCTGCCCGACGGCAACAAGCGCGCCGCATTCCTACTCATGGCGCGCTTCCTCGACGCCAACGGCCGGACATGGCAAGCCGAGGACGTCGACGCAGACGCCGGGACCGTCGAGCGGATCGCCAGCGGCGAGGCGGACCACGACGAGGTCGTCGCGTGGATCCGCTCGCGCAGCGCTCCGGCCGACTAACCCTCCCGCGCCCGCCGTGCCGCCAGGCTGCCGAGCATGTCCTCTTCCTGCGCCGGCGTCAGCGGCTTCTTGCCACTGGCCACGCGGTTCGCGCTGACCTTCGCCACGATCCGCCGCGCGTCCTCGACCGCAGCGGCCTCGGTCGCCTCGGCCTCCTTGCGGTGGACCTCCAGCATCTCGCCCAGGCGTGCGCCCGCGGCGTCGCGGTCGGCCTGGGTGAACTCGGCCGCCCACGGGGCGTCCGCGTCCGCGGCGAGGGCCTCAGGCGTGAGGTCCGGCCGTCCGGCCTTGATCAGCGCGCTGTAGCTCGCGGTGGGCTTGGCGTGCACCTTCGCGCGCACGTATTCCACAAGTGCTTGGCCGTCGTCCGCGCGCGATTCGATGGCTACGGAGAACTGGCTGACGTGCAGCGGGTGGCCCGCCGCCGTCACCGCTCCCGACTTCGGAGTCTCCTCAACCAGCTCGCGCAAGCGGGTCAACAGCGCCTTCTGTGCAGTGTTCACCCACATACTTTCTCACGCCGGGGCCTGTTGACGTGGCACGACGCCTGCATACGGTCCGGTACGGTCGTCTGCGGAGGGGTCGAATGCGCTACTCAGGAGGGTCGTCATGAGCACCACGGGCCAGGATCAGACACCGCTCGAGGGCTTGCGGGTGGGCGACCGCGAGCACTTCCACGACGGGCCGCCCCACGAGATCTTCCGCCGCCTGCGGTCCGAGTGCCCCGTCCACTGGTCCTCGGGCATCACGCAGTACCCCGAGGAGGACGGCTTCTGGTCGGTCACGACCGCCGACGACGTGCTCGAGGTGAGCCGCGACTGGCAGACCTACTCGTCGGAGATCGGCGGCTTCACCGGGCTGAAGAACGCGATCCTCCCGCTCGAGCTGCAGCAGGCGATGTTCATCGGGATGGACCCGCCCAAGCACGACCGCATCAAGGCGCTCTTCCAGCGCGGGTTCACGCCGGCGCGCATCGCCCAGCACGAGGACGAGATCCGGGCGATCACCATCGACGTCCTCGACCGGCTCGAGGGGCGCGAGACCTGCGATCTCGTCACCGACGTCGCGCAGCCGGTCGTCGCGCGTGTGATCGGGAGCTTTATGGGACTCTCGCCCGAGGACGACGAGGTGTGGGCGAACCTCATGAACACCATCCTCGGCGCCGGCGACCCGGACGCGACGCCCGAGGGCGCGCACATCGTCATGGAGCGCGACGTGCCCGAGGTGTTCCGCCGCTGCGGCGAGCTGATCGCCGCGCGCAGGGAGCACCCCACCGACGACCTCACCAGCGTCCTTGTCCACGCCGAGATCGACGGCGAGCGCCTGGAGGAGCACGAGATCGTCATGGGCTTCTTCCTGCTCATGGCGGCGGGTAACGACAGCACGAAGGCGACGTACTGCAGCGGGATGCGCGCGCTCATCGAGGACCCCGAGCAGCGTCAGATGGTCCTCGACGACCCGTCGCTGGTCCCGTCGGTGGTCGAGGAGTCCCTGCGCATGTTCCCGGCGTTCGCGCACTTCGCGCGCACGGCGACGAAGGACACCGAGCTGCACGGGCAGACCATCCGCGCCGGCGAGAAGGTGCTCATGTGGTACCCGTCGAGCAACCGCGACGAGACGCGCTACGAGGACCCCGACCACTTCGACGTCACCCGCAACCCCGAGCACCAGGCCTTCGGCGCGGGCGGCCGGCACTTCTGCCTGGGGACCGCGCTCGCACGCCTCGAGCTGCGGATCCTCATCGAGGAGACGCTCGCCCGCTACCCCGACATGACGATCGAGGACCCGCCGCAGTTCGTCGAGTCCCCGTTCGCCAACCAGCTCAAGACGCTCCGGGTCCGCCTCCGATAAACGGGGCCACGACGCGGTCCCAGCGGGCGGACTCGCAGCTGTTGATCCGGCGGAAGTCGCCCTGCACCGCGACGCCCGCGAGGCTACCGGTGACCTTCGCGGTCTCCGGTCCGGAGACGACCTGCAGGCACCCCAGCTCGGGCGGGACCGGCGCGAAGTCCTGCGGGGTGAGCCGCCGCGCCGCGGTGCAGCGATCGGATGCGTCGCCCGCCGCGCACGTGACGAGGACCGTCCGCGGTGTCGCGCCGACCCGGTCGGTCACAGCGATCTGCAGCTGCGTCGGCGCCGGCGCGGCCACAGGCGTGAGCTGCAGGTCGATGGTGTTGCCCGGGCCCTTGGTCAGCGGGCTGATGAAGGACGTCAGCAGGCCGCAGCCCGTCAGGTCGCTGATCCCGTAGCTGCCGGACAGGCGACCGCCCTGTAGCGGGTTGAACCCTGGGGCAGACCGCATCATCGCGATCGACGACGACTTCGTCTCACAGGTGCCGGGCGAGACGATCGGCAGGACACCGAACAGGTAGAGCTGCGGCAGCCTGACCTTGAAGCGGGACTGGGTGGACAGCACCCCGTCCTTCAGCGTGCCGCGGGTCTTGTCCGTCTGAGCGAACGCGATGTCCGCCGTGACCGGCAGCACGCCCAGCACCCTCAGGCGCGCACGCGACTGGTTCAGCTTGAGATCTCCGGTGAATGCGCCGGTGGCGATGTTCAGCGTCGGATCGATCGAGCCGCTGAGCGGCACGGTGCCCTCCGTCAGGGCCTTGAGCTGAGACGTGCCCTTCAGCGTGAACGGGTAGTTCACCGTCGGGTCGACGGGCTCGATGATGAGCGGCGGGCTGAGTGCCGACACCGCGCCCGCGGCATCGAACGCGCGGACCCTGATCTCCTCACCCACCGGCACGGGCGCGAGGAAGGCCGTCGTCACGTTGCCGACCCGCAGGACCTGGTTGCCGTAGACGACCTCGTAGCCGGTGACGCCGACGTTGTCGACGGAGGGCGCCCACGAGATCTTGACCACTTCGGGCTTGAGGTCACCGGCGGAGGCGATGAACGGCGTGCCCGGCACCGTCGGCGGGACGATGTCCCCCGGATCGTCCTCGCCGATGTCGACGGTGAAGACCGGCGGCAGGGTCGCCGGTGACGTCGGGTCGCACGGCATGTCGAAGGTGTCCGGGTCACCGTCGCTGTCGACGGGCACGACCGGCGGAAGCACCACCGGTGTCCCGTCCGGGCGGACCGCGCGGAGGTTGAACGTGACCCGGCCGACGTCGAGCGTCCCCGTCCCCGGCTGCGGGAAGGTCAGCCCCGGCGTCGAGCCCTCGAGCAGGAGGACGAGCTTCCCGGCCGGGCCCGTGTGGTCCGCTTTGGCGACGGTGAGCGGGATGGTGACCGGCAGGCCCCCGCCCAGGCCGGGCGCGCGGAACGTGGCGGACATGGCCGCGCTGCCCTGGATGTCGGCGGCTCCCAGGAGCTCCAGGCTGTCGACGACTCGTCCGTCGAACGTGGCCTCGGCCCGAACGGTGATCGTGGGGAAGGGCTCGCCCGCGGTCCACGTCTCCGGTGCGTCGACGTCAAGCGCCAGGGCCATCGGCTGCTCCCCGATCAGGGGGAACCGGCACGAGTACTCGCGGTCGGCGTCGGTGTCTGTATCCGGGATGCGCGCCGTGCGGAAGACGAGATCGCCGCTGGGCGCCGAGGACTGGTAGCGGTCGCGGGCCGCGACCCGGATGCGGTACTCGGTGTCGGGACGCAGCCCGCTCAGGTCGACCGACGTCTGCGTGCCCGGCACGGTCCGCGTCGTGGGGTCCGGCGCGACGGTGGTCACCACGTAGCTCTCGACGCCGACGTTGTCGGTCGCCGCACCCCACCCGATCGTCGCGGTGGTCGACGTCACGTCGGTCGCCACAGGCATGCCCGGTGCGCTCGGTGCGTCGAGGTCGTCGGGCTCGTCGCCCTCGACGTCGATGTCGGCGAGCTTGCGGTCCTGGTCGGCCGGCGCGAGCGTGCAGACGACATCGAACGTCTCCGGGTCGCCGTCGCTGTCGGTCACTCCGTCGACGGGCGGGAGCACGATGCTGGTCCCGTCCGCGCGGCGCGCGCGCAGTTGCAGGCGCAGGGATTCGACCGTGACGGTGCTCGGGCCGAACCCGATCTCCGGAATCGGCGTGGGCTCCGCCTCACCGGTGGCGACCATCTCGACCGGACGCTCCTCGGCGTCGAACTCGACGGGGGCGATGTCGAGTGACGCCGGGATGCTGACGTCGAGGCCGAAGCCGGCGGCCCGCAGGGTCACGCTCGCGGTTCCCTCGACGCTCCGCGCCGCCATCAAGGTGTAGCCGGTGCGTGTTTCCAGGCTGGTGGTCGTGACCGCGTTGATCTCGAAGGCGGGCGAGGACGCGCCAGAGGCCCAGACCGGGGGCACAGCCGCGGTGACGTCGAAGCGGTGCTCCTGCGAGGCGACGAGCGAGTACTCACACCGGTAGGTCTGCGACAGCGTCGCGCCGAGCGCGGGGGACACGACGGCCGCGGCCATGACCGTGGCCAGCGCCACGGGACCCAACATCCTGCTGACGAGACGGCGACGTGCGATCACGCGGACACTCCACTCCGGGCCTTCTGGGGACGACGCGAGTCTCGGTCATCGCGCGTCGCCGAGCGCAGCGTTCGCTCAGCGGTGGAGGGATAACGATCGCAATCCCAATAGCGGCGGGGGTTCGCCGACCGAGATCACCGCTCGCACGATGCCGTCAACGTGGCACGACGGCCGGCAACTCGGGCGGCACCCCGCCCGCGTCGCGGATGAGCTGCGGCCAGACCACCGGGTCGTGCCCGGGGATGATCGGGAAGCCCCGCTGGGCCGCGATCTCCTTGACGCGCAGCAACGACGCGAGCCCCTGCTCGGGCGTCGCGTCGATCAGCCCACCCGGCGAGATCTCCTGCTCGAAGTTCTCCGTGAGGTCGC
>JAEMQS010000052.1 GCA_016463765.1 Solirubrobacteraceae bacterium
AGCGTCTGGCTGGCGACCGCGACGCCGTCGCGCATCTGGCGCATCGATCCGCCGAGGCCCTTGTACTCGGGCGGCGTCATCGCGTCGGCCTGCTTCTGAAGATTGCGCATGTCCTTGAAGAACCCCATGGTCGCCTCCTGATGGCGGGTGAATCGTGGCTGGTATGGGCGCAACCCCTGACCGGCCGACGTCTTACGCAAACGTCGAGAAATTCGCCCACACCTCTCCGTGGCCCGACCTCACACCGTTTCCACACCCATGACGATCACCTTGCCGTGCATGCCGCAGGTCGACACCACCAGCCACCAGATCCACCGGGCGCTCGGCGTGCACAGCCACGAGATCGCCACGCACGAGGCACCGGCGTCCCCGCACGTCTGTCCCGAGTGCCAGCTGCCGTTCGTCTTTCCCACCGAGGCCCTCGAGATCGACGAGTGGCACTTCGCGGTCGGGCTTCGTTGCCCCAACTGCGACTGGGAGGGCGCGGGCATCTATGACGACGAGGCGCTCGAGCGCTTCGACATCGGACTTGACGAGGGCACCCGCGCGCTGGTCGGCGCACTGGACGCGCTGACCGCCGCCAACAACCGCGACGAAGCCGACCGCTTCGCCGCCGCCTTGGCCGCCGACGCGATCCTGCCCGAGGACTTCTAGGCCGCCTGACACCAGCCTGGGGGGGAAACGTCGCCCCGCCCCGTCCCGGAAGTGGAGCCCCGGGACGGGGTGGCGGGCGCCGACATGCACGCCGGCGGCACTGACCTCATGGGGGCGGTCAGTGCCGCGGCGTCATGCATGCCACCGGCACGCCGAGGCCCGCCTCGCGCTTGACGGTCATGATGCGCCGCCCGGACTGCACGGCGTCGCGCACCTCACCCGCACGGTCGCCGAGTCGCGCCGCGAGCGCGTCGAGATCGTCGACGACGAACGTCACGCCCCAGAGGCCCGCAGGGTCCCCGGTCGGCTCCTTGGGGCCCGCGACCTCCACCAGCGCCGGGCCGACCACGTAGAAGACCTGGCGGAGCTTCCCGGCATCGCGGATGCGGCGTCGGTCGAGGCCCGCGGCGTCGAGGGCCGCAACGGTGCGGTCGAGGTCGCCGGTGCCGACGACGACGTGATCCACGGCGCTGAACGGTCCGTCCGGTGCGGCGGCCGGGGCCGAGGCGCTGAACGCGGGGATCCCGTCCAGACCGGCGTCACCCGGCAGTCCCGCCCAGCCCCAGGCGCGCAATCCGCTCTCCCCCGGGTCGGCCGCGACCTCCAGGGCGATGCCGCCCACCGCGCCCCGGCCAGACGGGTCAAGCGCGAGCCCGAGCGCGCGCCAGGCGGCGGGGTCTGCGCTGATGCGCAGAGCAGTGAGTGCGGGATGATCGTCGGGCATGGCACAGGACGCTACCGAGCGGTAGGGTCAGGACATGGCTCGCACGATGCCCCACGTCGACGGCGTCGACCACCAGTACATCACCGCCGGCGCGCTGCGGATGCACGTCGCGCTCGCCGGCCCGCGGGATGCCCCTCCCCTGCTCCTGCTCCACGGCTGGCCCCAGCACTGGTACCTGTGGCGCAACGTCATCCCCGCCGTCGCGGCCGACCACCGGGTCATCGCTCCCGACCTTCGCGGGTTCGGCTGGACCGACGCGCCGCCTGGCGGGTACCGCAAGGAGCGCATGGCGTCGGACGTGCTGGCACTCCTGGACACGCTGGGGATCGATCGGGTCAAGCTCGTCGGCCACGACTGGGGCGGCTGGATCGGCTTCCTCCTGGCGCTCCGCGCGCCCGAGCGCTTCGAGCGGTATCTCGCGCTGAACATCGCTCCGCCCTTCGTGCCGCCGCGCTCCGACTCGGGCGCGCTGCTTGCGGCCGCGCGGCTCTGGTACCAGGTGGTGCTCGCCGGGCCGCTCGGTGCCCGGTTCATGCGCCACGGCGGCACCGAGATCGTCTGGCGCGCCGCCCTGCGCGACCCCGACGCAATCGATGCCGCCGCCCGAGCGGCGTTCACCGACGCGTTCCGCGAACCGGTTCGGGCGCGGGCGTCGCAGCTCGTCTACCGCGAGTTCCTGCTGCGCGAGCTGCTCCCCGCGATGGCCGGTCGTTACCGCAGCACGCGGCTCACGGTGCCGACGTACCTGTTGTTCGGCGAGGAGGACGACGCGGTCGACCCCGGGGTCCTCGAGGGCGCCCGGCCGTTCTGCGACGACCTCACCATCGAGCTCGTGCCGGGCGTCGGGCACTTCATCGTCGACGAGCGCCCCGACCTCGTGGTCGCCCGGATCAAGAGCTTCCTGGGCTGACGCGACCGCGTCAGCGGTTGCGCTTGCGCTGCTGACGCGCCTGCTTGCCCTTGGCGCGCCGCTTGTCGCGGTCGCGGGCACGCTGGCGCGCCTTCGCCGGGCCCCCGGCCTCCTCGTCGGTCTGCTGCGGCCGGCGGTCGGCCGGGGCGTTGCGCCGGGCGTCGCGCATGATCACGAAGGCGATGCCGCCGAGCAGGCCGATGGCCGCGCCGAGGATGAGGAGCTGCTGCACGGCGCTGAGGCCGTCGTCCTCGTCCTCCTCGTCCGGCGGCGGCGCAGTGTCCGCCTCGGGCGCGGGCGGCGAGAGCAGCGGGCCGCTGCCGCTCTGGGCGTGCGCGGCGGGCACGATGCACGCCAGCGTCAGCGCGGCGCAGAGGAGCAGGGCGAGGCGGCGTACGGTCATCGGGCGCGAGAGCGTACCGAGCCCGTCAGCGCTTGTGACGTGCCATCGCCGCACAAGCGACGGAGAGACCCAGGTTGAAGACGCTCGCCCCACGCAGCGCCCAGCGCGTGCGCCCCGCCTTCACCCCTGGGGACTCCGCCCAGAGCACGTCCGTGCCGATCTCCGTGCCGCGCAGCCACGCGACCGCCAGCCAGTCCTCCGGGCGTCCGCGCACGGCGGCGACGGCGTGCGCTGCGGCGAACGTCAGCCAGATCGGCCCGGCGCGGCGAAACAGCGCTTCGGCGTCCGGTGCGGGCGGCTCGTGCCCGATCACGCGCAGTGTGGCGGACGGCGCGAGCAGGGCCCCGGCCCCGAGCGCGAGATCGAACGCGATCATCGCGGCGTTGACCCGGCGCAGCGTCTCCTCAGAGGTCACACCGCGACCCTACCTGCGGGCTCTAGACTCTGCCGCCACATGCCGCCAAAGCAGCGTCAGATCAGGATGGAACAGAAGGGCGCCCTCGCCGCCATGCAGGCGCTCGAGACGCGTTCCGACGAGGAGCTCGAAGCCGAGACGAAGCACAAGGCCGCCGCACAGGCGATCCTCGGTGCCCGTGCGGCCGAGCGCTACGACGCGAAAGCGGCACGTGTCCACTTCCAGAAGGCGATCTCCGCGGCCCGGCCGCAGGAGCGCATGCAGCTGCGGCGCATGGCCGACGCGTCGCTGGCGCTCGCCGAGCGCCGCGCCGGCGACCTGAAGGTCGCGGTCGAGAAGCTGGGCCAGGAGGCGCCGTCCAACCGCCAGCTGTTCCTGCTGAAGGTCACCGGCTACCTCGTCCCGCCCCCTGGTTCCAGCGCGCTGCTGCGCATCCGCGGGTTCCTGCTGATCCTGCTGATCATCGTGGCGTTCATGGCGATCGGCTTCGCCCTGGCGACCGTGGTCACCCTGCCGTTCGGCGGGGCCAGCGCACCGTGGCGCGCCTTCATCGGCCTGTTCATCGTCACGCTCGGGTTCGTGGCGCTGTACCTCGTCGGGCGACGGCGCCAAGCCAAGGCGCGCGCCGCCCGAGCGGGCTGACGACTACTGCTGCGCGAGGGTGACCCGCTCCATGATCACCGGCTCTTCGGGGACGTCGCCGCGGCCGGTGCGCACGCCCTCGATCTCGCTGACGACGTCGTCGCCCGAGGTCACGTGGCCGACGTAGGCGTACTCCGGCGGCAGGCCGACGTCGCCGCCGGTCACGACGAAGAACTGGCTGCCGGACGTGCCCGCGGGCTCCATCCCGGCCTTCGCCATCGCGACGACGCCGCGCACGTAGCGCAGGTCGCTCGGCGGGGCCTCCTCGACCTTGTACCCGGGGCCGCCCATGCCGGTGCCCTCCGGGCAGCCGCCCTGGATGACGAACCCGGGCACGATGCGGTGGAACGTCAGGCCGTCGTAGAAGCCCTGGCGGACCAGGGACGCGAAGGACGACGCCGTGATCGGGGCCCGCTCGTTGTCGAGCTCGATGGTGAACGTGCCGTGGCTCGTCTCGAGGGTCACGACGTGCGTGCCGGGATCGAGGGGCTCGCTGGGGGGCTCGGGCGCAGAGGTGCTCATGGCCCGCGAGGCTATCCCGTCGGCGGAAGCGGCCGGCGATGACGCCGCCGCTCAGCCCGCTCGTCGCCGGCTACGACCACGTCCTGCTCGACCTCGACGGCTGCGTCTGGGTCGGCGACGAGGCGACGCCCGGCGCCGCCGAGGCGCTCGCCGCCCTGCGCGCCGCGGGCCGCGGCATCGCGTTCGTGACCAACGACGGGCGCCACAGCGTCGAGGAGTTCGTGCGCAAGCTGTGGGGCCTGGGGATGAAGGCGTCCCAGGAGGAGGTCGTCACCGTCGGCGGCGCGCTCCAGTTCCTGCTGGCCGAGCGCTACGGCGCCCAGCGGCCTCCCGCCGTGGTGATCGGCTCCCCCAGCATCCACCGGCACGTCGAGGCCGCGGGGCTGCGCATCGTCAACGGGACGGACTTCGTCGCGCGCGCGGCCGTGGTGGTCGTCTCCGGTTATGAGCACTTCGGGTTCGCCGAGCTGCGCGACGCGACCACGGCCGTGCTGCGCGGCGCGGACCTCATCGCCACCTCGCGCGACCCCACCTACCCCACCGCGGATGGCCTCTGGCCGGGGACGGGCGCGCTCGTCGCGGCCGTCGAGACGGCGACGGGCCGGCACGCGCACGCGATCGGCAAGCCGGAGGCCGGCCTCGTGCATGCCGCACTGGACCGGCTGGGCCCCGGCCGTGCCCTGTTCGTCGGCGACCGGCTGGACACGGACATCGCGGCGGCACGGAATGCGGGGATCGACGGGGCGGTCGTGCTGACGGGGTCGACGACGCGCGACCAGGCCGAGGCTGCGGACCCTGGTCCGATTGCCATCGCGCCAACATTGGCCGACCTGATCCTCGCCTCCACTCCTTAACCGCGCACGTTCGCGGCCGATTACGGATACCGGCCCCGTTCCGCTCACCCCCGCTGGAGGTCCCGTGTCCCTGCCTGGAGTCCGCCGCTTGCCGGTTGGCGCGAAGTTCGCGCTCGCCGCCGTCATCGTCATCGTCACCCTCATCGCCCTTGCGATCTTCGCGCTGCGCGGGATCGAGGACACCAAGCAGGCCGGGATCGGCGTGCAGGCCGAGCTGGCTGAAGCGGGTGGGTCGTTCGACGAATTCCGCCGTGTCGCCAATCTTCGTGACACCGCCACGTCCGCCGCGATCAGCCAGGGCGCCGAACGCGCCGAGCTTCAGGACGAGGTGAAGACCGAGGTTGCGGAACTGACCACGTACTTCGCCGAACTGCGCGACGAGGTCGCGGCCGAAGGCACCGGCGCGCAGGTCGGAGAAGAGGTCGAGTTCGCCACCGCGCTGCAGGAGAGCTTCGTCGACCTGGGCACCGCGCTCGAGCGTCTCGCCGCCGCGAGCAACGCCGCGACCTTCGTCGCCGCGACGCAGGCCATGGGCGCGGCGTTCGCCGACTACAACGCGGCGAACGACAAGCTGACCGCGGTGCACTTCGACGAGGGCAAGCACTCGGTGCAGGTCGCCACCGACACGGGCGCGACCGCCAAGCGCGAGGTGCTCATCGTCGCGATCGTCGGCGGCCTTGCCACGCTGATCGTCCTCGGGCTCCTGAGCCGCAGCATCGTCGGCCGCGTCAAGCGCTACAGCCGCTTCGCCGACCGCGTCGCCCAGCGTGACCTCGACGACCGCCTCGAGGCCAAGGGCCGCGACGAGCTCGACGACCTCGCCGGCTCGCTGAACGCCATGGTCGACGGCCTCGACGAGGTCGCCGGCGCCGCCGGGCGCGTCGCCGACGGCGACCTCACGGTCGCGCTCGCCTCGCGCGGCGACCGCGACGGCCTCGCCGTCTCCTTCGCCGGCATGGTCGGCAGCCTGCGTGAGCTCGTCTCCGAGGTGCGCGGTTCGAGCGGCCAGCTCGCCAAGGCCTCCCGCGACATGGCGGGCGTGTCTGAGGACGCGGGCCGCGCGATCGCCGAGATCGCCAGCGCCATCGACACCGTCGCCCAGGGCGCCGAGCGTCAGGTGCAGGTCGTCGGCGGCGCGTCGCGCTCGACCAGCGAGGTTGTGAGCCGCTCGCGCACGGGCGCCGAGGACGCCAAGGCCACGAGCGAGGCCGTCGACGAGGCGCGCACCGTCGCGGCGCAGGGCACCGGGGCGGTCGACGAGGTCACCGCCGCGATGGCCGCGGTGCGGGACAACTCCACCCGGGCCACCGGCGCGATCCGGGAGCTCGGCGCGAAGTCCGAGCGCATCGGCGGCATCGTCGAGACCATCACCGGCATCGCGGAGCAGACGAACCTGCTGGCGCTGAACGCCGCCATCGAGGCCGCCCGCGCCGGTGAGCAGGGCCGCGGGTTCGCGGTCGTCGCCGACGAGGTCCGCAAGCTCGCCGAGGAGTCGCAGACCGCGGCCGCCTCGATCGCCGAGCTCATCTCCGAGATCCAGGCCGAGACCGGGCGTGCCGTCGAGGTCGTCGAGCAGGGTGCCCAGCGCACCGAGGACGGCGCCGCGACCGTGGACAAGGCGCGCGACGCGTTCGTCCAGATCGAGTCGGCGGTCGCCACCGTCGGGGAACGGATCTCCGCGATCTCCGAGGCCATCGCCGCCGTCGACCAGCAGGCGTCGCAGGTCGAGGCCGACATGAGCGAGGTCGCGTCGGTCGCCGAGGAGTCCTCGGCGTCGACGCAGCAGGTCGCGGCGTCCGCGTCGCAGACGAGCGCGTCGACGCAGCAGATCACCTCCGCGGCCGGTGAGCTCGCCGCGACCGCTGCGAGGCTCGAGCAGCTCATCGACCGCTTCACGCTGGACGCCGAGACGGCCGACGCCGTCGAAGCGACGGCCGCCTCCTGAGCGACCGGCCCGCCCGGACACACTCCGGGCGGGTCATCTAGCATCGGGCGGGTGCTGGACCGGCCCGTCGTGCTGCTCGTCAACCCCGCGGCGGGCGGTGGCCGCGCGCGCAAGGCGCTGCCCGGGGTCGAGCAGGCACTCCGCGGTGCCGGCGTCACCGTTCGCAGCGAGGCCACGCGCTCGCTGGACCACGCCCGCGAGCTTGCCGCGACCGCGGCGGATGCCGGGGACGCCGTCGTCACGCTGTCCGGCGACGGGCTCATCGGGTGCGTAGCCGGCGTGCTGCGCGGACGTGACGACGCGCTGCTCGGGGTCCTGCCCGGCGGACGGGGCAATGACCTGGTCCGGGTCCTCGGTCTCCCCCGCGACCCGGTCGAAGCCGCCCGCGCGCTCCCGGGCTGCGAACCACGGCGGCTGGACGTCGGCGATGTCGACGGTGCGACCTTCATCGGCATCGCCTCGCTGGGGTTCGACAGCGAGGCGAACCGCATCGCGAACGCCGCGCCGTCGGTCCTCGGGCCGCTCGCGTACGTGTACGGCGCGCTGCGCGGGCTTGCGGCCTATCGGCCCGCGACCTTCACCCTCACGCTGGACGGCGGCGAGGTCCTGGTACGCCGCGCCTTCACCGTGGCCGCGGCCAACAGCAAGGCGTACGGCGGCGGCATGTTCATCGCCCCTGGCGCGGAGCTCGACGACGGGCTGCTCGATCTCGTCATCGTCGGCGCCATGACGCGCCGCCGGTTCGTCGGGAGCCTGCCGAAGGTCTTTCGCGGCACCCACGTCGGGGAGCCCGAGGTCGAGGTCGTCCGCACCCGGAGCGTCGAGATCCGCGCCGACCGGGCCTTTGACGTCTACGCCGACGGCGACCCGATCGGCGCGACCCCGGTCACCGTCTCGTCCGTGCCCCAGGCCGTGCCCGTCCTCTGCCCGGTCGCCGCATGATCGGCCCCGCGATCGCCGCCGCGCGTGCCGCGGGTGCGCTGTCCCGCCGCGCCGGCCGGGGCGGGACCTCACTCCCGGGCAAGGTGCTGCTGCACCTCGAGCCCGAGGCCATTACGACCCTCGCCGCGCGCCTGCCGCGCGGAACCGCCGCGATCTCCGCCACGAACGGCAAGACGACGACGGCCGCGATCGTCGCGGCGGTGCTCGCGCGGTCCGGCGGACGCGTCGTCCACAACGTGCAGGGAGCGAACATGGCCGGCGGGGTGGCGAGCGCGCTGCTCGACGCGTCGCACGGCCGGGGCATCGACGGCGAGTTCGGCCTCTTCGAGGTCGACGAGTTCTGGCTCGACAGCGTCGCGCCCCAGCTGCGCCCGCGCGCCCTGCTGCTCGGCAACCTCTTCCGTGACCAGCTCGACCGCTACGGGGAGCTGGAGACCATCGCCGACCGCTGGGCCACGGTCCTCGATCATCTGTCGGGCACGCGGCTCGTGCTCAACGCCGACGATCCGCTCGTCGCCGACCTCGGTGTCGGCCGCGGGGGCGTCCTGTACTTCGGCGTCGAGGACGACACCGTCGCGCTGGCCGACCTCCCCCACGCCTCGGACTCCAAGCACTGCCGCCGGTGCGGCACGCCGCTGACCTACGACGCGGTCTACGTCGGCCACCTCGGTCGCTGGCGGTGCCCGCGCGGTGACACCCACCGTCCCGAGCCGGACGTGGCCGCCACGAACATCCGGCTCGACGGCACCCGCGGAGCGCGCATCACGCTGCGGACGCCCGCCGGCGAGGCGGAGGTCGCGCTGGGGCTCCCCGGGCTCTACAACGTCTACAACGCCGTCGGGGCGGCGGCGCTGTGCCTGGCCCTCGGGGTCGAGCTCGACGACATCGTCGGCGGCCTCGAGGAGGTGCGTGCGGCGTTCGGGCGCGCGGAGACCGTGACGGTCGACGGGCACGAGCTCGCCATCCTGCTCGTCAAGAACCCCACGGGCGCGAACGAGGTCCTGCGCACCCTCGCGCTCGAGCCCGGCGAGATCGACCTGCTCGCGGTGTTGAACGACAACATCGCCGACGGGCGCGACGTCTCGTGGATCTGGGACGCCGATCTCGAGCTGCTGGCCGGGGGCGTCAGGCGCGTGGTGTGCAGCGGCACGCGGGCCCCGGAGCTGGCCCTGCGCCTGAAGTACGCGGGCATCGCCGAGGACCGGATCGAGGTCGTCGACGATCTCGAGGCCGGGCTGGACGCCGCGCTCGACGGCGCCGGCGAGCGCCTGTACGCGATGCCGACCTACACCGCCATGCTCGCGCTGCGCGAGATCCTGTCCAAGCGCGGCGCGACCTCGGGGATGTTCACGTGAACGAGGAGGCGATCTGGCACGAGCTCGAGTGCTGGGGCTACGACGCCGACCTGCCGCTCTGGCGCGCGCTCGCTGCCGAGTTCGGCGGACCGGTCGTCGATCTCGGCGCGGGCACCGGGCGCGTCGCGATCGACCTCGCCGATGCAGGCTTCGACGTCATCGCCGTCGACCTGGACCCCGTGCTGCTGGCCGAGCTCGACCGGGTCGGCCGGCCGTCGATCCGCACGGTCGCCGCCGACATCCGCGAGATGACCCTGGACGTGCGCGTGCCCCTCGTCCTGGTGCCGATGCAGACCATGCAGCTGCTGGGCGGCGCCGACGGTCGCCGCGCCGCGCTCGACGCGATCAAGGCGACCCTCGCGCCCGGCGGTGTCGTCGCCGCGGCGATCGCCGAGGACGTCGAGCCCTACGACGCCGAGGACCAGGTCCCGTTCGTCGTGGCCGAGTACGACGGGGTGCGCTTCGAGAGCGACCCGTACGCCATCGTCGAGGACGGCGACGCCTACATCCTGCATCACGCCCGCGTCCGCCAGGCGCCGGACGGCACCCGCGAGTCGACCGTCCGCCACACCCGGCTGGACCGCCTCGACGCCGAGACGCTCGAGCGCGAGGCAGCGGCCGCCGGCTTCCGGGTTCTGCCCCGGCGCGTCATCGAGCAGACCGACGAGCACGTCGGCTCCGCGGTGGTGATGCTCGGTGGCTGACGGCGTCCTGCGGATCTGTTCGCTGTATCCCGACGTGATGAACATCTACGCCGACCGCGGCAACCTGCTCGTGCTCGAGCGACGCGCGGCCTGGCGCGACATCGAGGTGCAGGTCACCCCGGCCGGGTTCGGCGACCGCATCGATCCCGACGCGCACGACCTCTTCTACCTCGGTGGCGGCCAGGACCGCGACCAGGCGCTGTGTGCCCGCGACCTCGTCGACACCAAGCGCGACGCGCTCGCCGCCGCGGCGGGCCGCGGCGCGCTCGTTCTCGGGATCTGCGGCGGCTTCCAGCTCCTCGGGCACGTCTACGAGCTCGGCGACGAGGAGATCCCCGGCCTGGGGCTCGTCGACCTGCGGACCGTGCGCTCGGACGACGACCGCCTCATCGGCAACGTCGCGATCGAGGTCGACCTCGACGGTGAGGGCCCGAGGACGCTCGCCGGTTTCGAGAACCACGGCGGCCGGACGCACCTCGGGGCGGGTGAGCAGCCGCTCGGCCGCGTGCTGCGCGGTCACGGCAATGACGGGCGCTCCGGCCGCGAGGGCGTGCGCCGCGACGGGGTCATCGGCACCTACCTCCACGGTCCCCTGCTGCCGAAGAACACGTGGTTCGCCGACTGGCTGATCGCCCGGGCGACGGGCCTCGCCCTCTCGCCGCTGGACGACCGCATGGAGGCCGCGGCGCACGCGTCGGCCCGGCGCGCCGCGGGCGTCTGACCGTCAGGCGATCTTCGCGACGTCGGCCTTCGGCGCGCGCAGGGTCTCGGCGAACAGGGGCAACCGGTCCCACGGGATGACCAGCGTGCCGGCGAACCCGGCGGCGAACGCCGTGAGGTAGTCGTCCCAGCTGCCGTACGCCTTGCCGATGTACAGCGGGATGAGGTAGGCGAGCGCGACCACGACGACGGACACGGCGAAGAGCGCGTAGTCCCACGTGCGCACCTCGGCCTCGAGCGAGGCCGGGTCGGGCACGCGGAACGTCTCGGCCGCCGGTCCGGGCGCACCGGCGGCGTCCTCCTCGGTGGCCGACAGGAAGAGCGTGCGGGCTTCCGCCGCGTGCCACCGCAGCGTCCGGGCGGCGGCCGCCAGCCGTCGCAGCAGGCGGGCGACGTCGGCTGCGTCGCGGGTGCCGGGGCCGGGCGTCTGGGTGTAGATGGTGCGCGGGTCCTGATGGCGAAGCGCCGCGCGTGCCTCGGGATGGTCCTCGCCCGCGCCGAGGGCCGCGCTCAGGCGCAGGTGCTCGCGCCAGGTCTCGCCGATGAGGCGCACGATCGCGCGCTGGTCGGCGAGCAGCTGGACGTGCTGGGCGACCGCGTCGGCGTCCTCGACGTCAGGCGCGCGGTCGCCGAGCAGGGCCTCGGCGTCCCGAACGGCGTCGCTCGCCTCGATCTCGGGATCTGCGGGGACGCTCTCGACGGCGGCCTGGAGCCCGGTGAGGGCGTTGCGCAGCTGCACCCAGCGGGCGAGTCGCTGCACGAGCGCCGACGCCGCGTCCGCGGCACGGCGCACCTCGCTCGCGGAGTTGGCTTGACGCAGCGCGTCGTCGACGCGGTCCGCCTCGGTCTCGGCGCCGGCGAGCGGCGGCAGGCCCGCGGGCGCGACCGCGGCGGCACGCCGGTAGCTGCGTACGGCGGACGCGAGCGTGGTTCTCACCCGGTTGCGCTCGCGCAGGAGCTCGACGTACCGGCGCCCGAGCCCGCCCAGCAGCGCGCCCGCGATGAGGACCAGCAACGGCCAGAGGATGAAGTCCTGCACGTGCACCGTCGCCTTGAGCTTCGGGCTGTCGGCCGCCGCCGGGTCCAGGCGCAGGACCCCGGCGTACGTCCCCGCCCGCGAGACGTCCGTGACCTCGAGGTCCATGATCCACAGCCCATCCCCCCGGGGCTCGGCCGGCCGGCGCAGGCGCACGCGGGCGGCGCTGCCGGTGTCGGCGACGAGGAAGGTCGTGACCGGCGCCGCGGCGCTGAGCGAGCCGGCGTCGCGCATCGGCACCTCCGCTCGGCCGTGCAGCGGGCCGGTGCGACCGACCAGCGACGACAGCGGGCCGAACGCGCGCGTGACGGTCGTCGTCTCGGACTCCTGCTCGAATCTGGGCGCCGCGTGCGCCGGTGCCGCCGCACCGAGCAGCGGCAGGACGAGAAGGAGAGCGTGGCGCGTTCGCAGCATCCTGATCGGCGCCACGCTACCCGACTGGGCCGCGCTGCGGCCCGGGTCGTCGCGGCGGCGAACTAGACTCGGCGGCTCGCCGGCTGTCCCCGTCTGCCGGCGACCGTCTCGTGACCAGCGCCGACACCGCCCAGCCTGAGGGGCCGAAGCCCTCCGCCGATGCGGAGCCGCTCGAGTTCCGGGCCGCCACGAAGCGGTATCCCGGCAGTCCGGCCCCCGCCGTCGACGCGCTGTCCCTGGAGGTGCCGGCCGGGGAGATCTGCGTCCTCGTCGGTCCGTCCGGCTGCGGCAAGACGACCGCGATGCGCATGGTCAACCGCATGATCTCGATCACCGAGGGCGACATCCTCCTCGGTGGACGGTCGGTCCGCGACCGCGACGAAGCCGACCTGCGCCGGCACATCGGCTACGTCATCCAGCAGATCGGCCTCTTCCCGCACCGGACCATCGCCGAGAACATCGCGACGGTGCCCCGGCTCCTCGGCTGGAGCCGCACGCGCATCGCGTCGCGGGTCGACGAGCTGCTCGACCTCATCGGGCTGGAGTCCGACATCGCGGCCCGCTACCCCGCGCAGCTCTCCGGGGGCCAGCGGCAGCGGGTGGGTGTCGCACGGGCGCTCGCCGTCGACCCGCCGCTCATGCTCATGGACGAGCCGTTCGGCGCGATCGACCCGATCAACCGTGACCGGCTCCAGAACGAGTTCCTGCGCCTCCAGGCCCAGCTGCGCAAGACGATCGTCTTCGTGACCCACGACATCGACGAGGCGATCAAGATGGGCGATCGCATCGCGGTCATGCGCGAGGGCGGTCACCTCGCCCAGTACGCGCCGCCGGCCGAGCTCCTCGCCCATCCGGCCGACGACTTCGTGCGCGACTTCGTCGGTGCCGACCGGGCGTTGAAGCGCCTCGCGCTCCAGCGCGTGCGCGACGTCCCGTTGCACCAGGCGCCGCTCATCCGAGAGGACGGATCGGCCGCGGGCGCGCAGGCGAACACCGACGTGCCCTACGACCTCGTCGTCGACGGCGCCGGGCGTCCCGTCCGGTGGGGCACCGACGGCGCGGTCCACCGCATCGACGAGGACGACACGCTCCGTGACGCGCTGTCCGGCCTCCTGGCCAGCGCGGTGCAGTACGGCGCGGTGGTCGACGCCGCGGGCGCCGTCGTCGGCGTGATCTCCATCGACCTCATCCACGAGGTCGTGCGACGGGAGCAGCCGGCGTGACGTTCGTGCTCGCCCAGGTCCCGGAGGGCTTCTACCGCGACCGATCGGAGTCCGACACCGGCTGCGTCGCGAACAACGGCGTATGTCCGGACTGGATCGTCGACAACCTCGACCGGTATGTCGACCCGTTCCTCGAACACGTCTGGCTCGTCGTCGCGTCCGTGGCCTGCGGGCTGCTCATCGCCTTCCCGCTCGCCGTGCTGGCCTACCGCCGCCGGTGGCTCATCGCCCCGGTCGCGAACATCACCGGGATCCTCTACACGATCCCCAGCGTCGCGGCCTTCTTCCTGCTGCTGCCGATCACGGGACGCGGTGCGCTGACGGCCATCGTCGCGCTGACGGCGTACACCCTCCTCATCCTGTTCCGCAACGTGCTCGAGGGCCTGGACGCCGTGCCCGACGAGGCGCGGGACGCCGGCCGTGGGATGGGCCTGACCGATGGGCAGCTCCTCTGGCGGGTGGAGCTGCCGCTCGCCCTGCCGTCGATCATGGCCGGCCTGCGGATCGCGACGACCACGACCGTGGGACTCGCCGCCCTGGCGTTCTTCGCCGGTGCGGGTGGCCTCGGCGAGCCCCTGGAGGCCGACAAGGCGTTCAAGAGCAACGTCCTGGTCGCCGGCGGGCTGTGCGTCGTGCTCGCCACGGCGCTGGACCTCATCATCCTGGGCGCGCAGCGGATGATGACGCCGTGGACCCGTTCGAGGGCGGCGTCATGAGCGGCGCCATCGCAGCGCTCGGCGTCTTCGGGGACGGCATCGACTTCCTCGTCCGCGAGCGCCAGGGCCGCGGCGGCGGCGAGGTCGGCGGACTGCAGCAGACCGCCGAGCTGCTCTGGGGTCACATCAAGCTGTCGATCGCCGCCATGGTGGTCGCGTGCGCGGTGGCGCTGCCGGTCGGGCTCGTCCTGGGCCACACCGGACGTGGCGGCTTTCTCGCGGTGAGCGTGGCGAACATCGGCCGCGCGGTCCCGAGCATCGCGCTGATCTTCGTGTTCTTCGCCTGGTTCGGCGCCGGGTTCGTCAACGTCATGCTCGCCCTGGCGCTGCTGGCGATCCCACCGATCCTCACGAACACGTACGTCGGCATGCGCGAGGTCGAGCGCGACATCGTCGACGCCGGGCGCGGCATGGGGATGAGCGCGACGAAGCTCGTCACCTCCGTCGAGCTGCCCCTCGCCCTCCCGCTCATCATGGCCGGCCTGCGCGTGTCGGCGGTCAACGTCGTGGCGACCGCGACGATCGCGCCGCTGGCCGGCTACGCGACGACGCTGGGCGACCCGATCATCAACGCCGGCGTCTACGGCGACGAGGGCCGGGTCGGCGCCGCGATGCTCGTCGCGGCCGTCGCCATCGCGACCGAACTGCTCTTCGCCGCCGCCCAGCGTGCGGCGACCCCCGAAGGACTCAAGCTTTCCCGCGGCACCCAGCGTCGCCGCCTGACCGTCATCAACAGGAGGGTTTCGACCACACCATGATCACCACACGACTCCGGGCGCTGCTGTTCGTTCTCGCCGCGCTCGTGCTGCCCGTGGGCCTCGCCGCGTGCGGGGACGACGACGAGGGCGGCAGCTCCGAGACGACGGCCAGCCAGGCCGAGAGCACCGCGATCACGAAGAACGCCGAGAACGCAGACGTCGAGCTGACGGTCGGCTCGAAGAACTTCACCGAGCAGAAGGTGCTCGGCGAGATCTACGCGCAGGCGCTCACCGCTGCCGGCTACACCGTGAAGACCGAGCTGAACCTCGGCGACGAGAAGACCGCCCTGAAGGCGCTCGAGGATGGCCAGATCGACGGCTACCCGGAGTACACCGGCACGGCGCTCCTGTCGTTCTTCGACGTGCCCGCCGACAAGCTGCCGACCGATCCGGCCGCCGCGTTCGAGCAGGTCAAGACGGACTTCGCCACGGACAACATCACGGCGTTCCCGGCCACGCCGTTCACCTCGTCGAACGAAGTCGCGGTCACGAAGGCCACGGCCGACAAGCTGGGCCTGAAGACGATCAGCGACCTTGCCGGCAAGGAGGGTGACCTCACCCTCTACGGCTCGCCGGAGTGCCGCCAGCGGCGCGACTGCCTGCTGGGCCTCGAGGAGGTCTACGGCCTGGACTTCGGCGAGTTCACGCCGGTCGACATCGCGCAGCGCCACGAGGTGCTGAAGAGCGGCGACGCCGACGTGTCGATCGTGTTCACGACCGACCCGCAGAACCGCCGCGACGGGTTCGTGCTGCTCGAGGACGACAAGGGCATGTTCCCGCCCTACAACTCCACGTTCCTGGTCCGCGACGAGACCGTCGAGGAAGCCGGTCCGGACCTCGAGGCCACGATCGCGAAGGTCAACGAGAACCTGGACGAGGAGGTCATGCAGGAGCTCAACGCCCGCGTGGACCTCGACAAGGAGACCCCGGAGCAGGCCGCCGCGGGCTACCTGCAGCAGTTCAACCTCGTTCCCGCCGGCTGAGAACCACGCACATTGCGACATCGCGGGGCCGGCGTCGTCACGCCGGCCCCGTGTCGCGTAGCCTCGCGGCGATGACGACCTTCGCCGAGTACCAGCGCGACTCCCGCGCCACCGCGGTCTATCCCGACGCGGGCGACAACCTCCTCTACCCCACCCTCGGGCTCTGCGGCGAAGCCGGGGAGGTCGCGGAGAAGGTCAAGAAGATGGTCCGCGACGATGCGGGTGTCCTCAGCGAGGAGCGCCGGTCGGCGATCGCCAAGGAGCTCGGCGATGTCCTCTGGTACGCCGCGCAGATCGCGACCGAGGCCCGGCTCGACCTCGACGAGATCGCCGCCGCGAACCTCGCCAAGCTCCGCTCGCGCCAGGAGCGCGGGGTCCTCACGGGCAGCGGAGACGACCGCTGATGCCCGTCACGCGCATGCTGCTGACCTACGACTACGTCTCGGACGTCCTCGAGCGGCGCGGCCCGCTGCGCGAGGAGCACCTGGCGAACATCGCGCGGGAGGTCGAGGCGGGACGGCTCCTGACCGCGGGCGCGGTCGGCGATCCGCCAACCGGGGCGCTGCTGGTCTGGACCGAGGACGCCGCGGACGCGATCCCCGCGTTCGTCGAGGCCGACCCCTACGTGCGCGGCGGCCTGGTCACCGCGTACCACGTGCAACCGTGGACGGTGGTCGCGGGCGCCTGAGGCCGGTCAGGCGCCGTTGGCGCCGTTCGCCTCGTAGGTGAAGGGCTCCAGGCGGTCGGCCATCGCGGCCGGGACCCGGGCGCTCACGCGGACCCCGGTGGGCGTGTCCTCGCGCCGCAGGTCGTCGCCGGCCACCTCGTGCAGCTCGGCCAGCCGGGCGCCCTCGGCGTACGGGAGCAGGACGTCGACCGTGCGCAGGCGCCGGCGGAACTCCTGCTCGATGCGCTCGCCCAGCTCCTCGAGGCCCTCGCCGGTGACGGCCGAGACCAGGACGCCGTCCGGGTGGCGCACGAGCAGTTCGCCGCGGCGGTCGTCGTCGATCGCGTCGGCCTTGTTCAGCACGAGGATGCGCGGGTTGTCGCCTGCCCCGATGTCCTCGAGGACCTCGTCGACGGCGCGCAGCATGTCGACCATCTCGTCCTCGGGCGCCGACGCGTCGACGACGTGCAGGACGAGGTCTGCGAGGCGGGTCTCGTCGAGCGTCGCGCCGAACGCCTCGACGAGCTGATGCGGGAGCTTGCGGATGAACCCGACCGTGTCGGTCAGCAGGTAGGCGCGGCCGTGGAGCTCCATCGTCCGGGTCGTCGGGTCGAGCGTGTGGAACAGCCGGTCGCGGACGCTGACTTCGGCGCCCGTGAGGCGGTTCAGCAGGGTGCTCTTGCCGGCGTTCGTGTACCCGGCGAGCGCGACCTGCGGCAGGTGCGCGCGCTCGCGCTCGGCGCGCATGGTGCGCCGCGAGCCCTTGACCTCTTCGAGCCGGCGCTTCAGCGCGGTGATGCGGTTGCGGGCCAGGCGGCGGTCCGTCTCGATCTGCGTCTCACCCGGTCCGCGGGTGCCGACGCCGCCGACGCCGAGGCGGTCGAGGTGGGTCCACAGGCCCCGCATGCGCGCCATGTTGTACTCGAGCTGTGCGAGCTCGACCTGGAGCTTGCCCTCCGCGGAGTTCGCGTGCCCGGCGAAGATGTCGAGGATCAGCTCGGTGCGGTCGATGACCGGCAGCTTGAGCGCCTCCTCGATGTTGCGCTCCTGGCTCGGGCTGAGCTCGTCGTCGCAGACGATGACGTTCGCGTCCGCGGCCTTCGCGGCCTCCTTGACCTCTTCGAGCTTGCCGGAGCCGAGGTAGGTCCGCGGGTGCGGCTGCTCGAGGTGCTGCACCGTCTCGCCGACGACCGCGACGCGCGCGGTGCGCAGGAGCTCCTTCAGCTCGGAGAGATCGTCCCCGTCCGGGAGTACGGCGATGCAGAAGGCGCGCTGCTTGGCGCGCCCCTCGGGGACACCGGAGCCGTTGGTCCGGGAGTTGTCGGTGCGACCGGTGCGTGAACGTTGCACGACATCCAGTCTAGGGTCCGCGGCCTGTGGGCCCGAACCCTCGGGCGATCAGTAGCCGAGGCGGGAGAGGCGCTCGCGCTCAGCCTGGCGCTTGGCCTCCTTGGCGGCCTTGCGGGCCTTCTCGCGCTCGCGGCGCTCCTCGTCCTTGTCGACGACGATGCGCACCTTCGAGGACAGCGAGCCGTCCCGGCCCATGGCCTGGAGCTCGGCGGCGCTGGCCGGCCGGTCGCTGCGCGGTCCCCGGCCGGGGCCGCGTCCGCCTTCGCGTCCACCCTCACGGCGTCCGCCGCCGCCACCGCCGTCGCGACGGCCACCGCCGCGACCTCCGCGTCCACGTCCGCGGTCACGCTCGTCCTCGCCGGTCAGGGCGCGCAGCTGCCCCTTGACCTCGCGCACGGGTGTGGCGGCGAGACGCAGCCACGCCTGGAAGACGGGATCGCCGGGCTTGAGGCCGATCGACTTCTCGGCGCACACGGCTGCCCACTTCAGCGGCTGGCCGTTGGCGTCCTGCTGCGGCGCCAGTGCTTCCTTGATGGTGTCCGGACCGCCGACGCGGGTGATGGCCGCCTGGACACGCGCGACCGCGACGCCCTCCAGGGGCGGCGGCGGGGTGCGACCGGCGCGCGGCGGGCGCTGCGCCTGGTCGGCGGGCTGGGACTCGTCAGCAGCTTGAGGGGCCTCGGCGGGCGCCTCGGCCTCGGTCTCAGCGGCGGGCGCCTCGGCGACGGGCTCTGCGGCGACCTCCTCCGGTGCCGGCTCTACCGGTGCGTCCTCGGCGACCGGCGCGGGCGCGTCCGGTGCGGGAGCGGCTTCAGGCTCGGGAGTCGCCTCCGCGGTCTCGGCCGCGGGCGCCTCCGTCGTCTCCGCCACGGGCGTCTCGACGGCCTCGGCCGGCGCGGCCTCCGGTGTCTCGGCGGCGACAGGCGTCTCGGGCTCGGCGCCCTCGGGCTGTGCCTCGGCGGGATCGGCCGCGGTGGGCCCACCGCGCTCGGCACGGCGCAGCTCGTTCAGCCGCGCGAAGAACACGCCGCGGTGGCGCTGGGCGGCGCTCGGCTTGCGCCGGCGCTTCGGCCCGTGGCCGCTCTGCAGGCGCTTGATCTGGCTGACCGACAGCTTCTTGGTCTCGCCCTCGGCGGCGGGAGCGGCGGCGTCGCCCTCGGCGGATGCGGGAACCGGCGTCTCACCCTCGGGTGCGGGGGCCGCGTCGGGCGCCACTTCCACGGCGGCTGCCGGGGTCTCCGCATCGCTCACGGGCGCCTCGACGGGCTCGGGCGCCGGTGCCTCGGCGGCGGGAGCCTCGGGTGCCGCGACCGGCTCAGGCTCGGCCGCGGGCGCGGCCTCGGCCACCGGTTCAGCGGGAGCCGCGGGCGCGTTCTCCGGTGCCGGCGGCGGCGTTTCGGCCACGGGCTCGGGCGTCGCCTCAGGGGCGTCGGGAGCAGCGGAAGGCTCGGGTGCGGTGTCTGGAGTCTGGTCGTCTGAAGACATGACGAGAGGCGCACGCCGCCGGGCGAAGGACCCTGCCGACGATCGTGCGTTGGCTCATTGTGGCACCTTCACCCACAGGCGCGCATCTAGACCAGCGGCACCCGTGTCGGCGGGGGCAGCGGGTCGTACCGGTCGAGCAGCTCCGGGACCGGCAGGACGATGACTCCCTCCTCCGGATCGCCCACCCACGAGCCTTCGCCGGACGCGAGCGCGTACGCCGCGTAGGCGGCCGCGCACGCATCAAGCTCGTCGAGCGTCCGGTGCCAGAGGCCGCCGTCCTCGTCGATCACGCCGCGCATCTTCAGCGCGGCGATGCGCTCCTGCAGGCCCCACGGCGTGCGCTTGGGCCGCGGGCGGTGGCCCAGCAGCGAGCAGAAGACCGCGTCGGGATACGTCTCGCACAGCCGGCCGTGCGCGATCGCTCCGGTGCCCACCGGCGCCTGCAGCCGGCCCTTGGCCGGCGGCCGGTAGACCCCGAGGCCGTCGAGCGCGCCGAACAGCTCGAAGCCGACCCCGATCCACGCCTCCCACGTCGACAGCGCCTGCGCCGCACTGGGCACCGGGTAGAGCGGTAGGCGGCGCCGGAAGAGCAGGGCGTCGCAGACCCGGTGACGCTCGAACCGGCCCTCCGGCAGCGCGAGCACGTCACGCAGCGGCTGCCCGGGCGCGAGCAGGTCGAGCCGATGGCCCGACGGCGCATCGATCGCGACGACGGCCTCACCGCCGAAGCCCAGCACCGTCCGGGTGATCTCCGCAACCGTGCCCGTGTCGTAGAAGGTGGCGACCAGCTCGGGGCCGTCCTCCCCCCGCCGCTCGGTGAGCGTGCACAGCTGCTGGTTGCCGGACTTCGCCGAGACGTCGATGCCGCAGTACCGCATGGCGCCGAGGTTAGGCTGCCCGGCATGCACGACGATGTGACCGGGCGCCTCGCCGCCAGAACGCTCGAGCTGGTCGACGTTCCGTCCGAGTCGCGCGACGAGGCGGCACTCGCCGCGCACGTCCTCGGGGTCCTCGATCAGGCCGGGGTCCCCGCCCGCGATGCAGGGGACACCTGCGTGCTCGCCGGAGCGATCGCGGGGCCGCGTGAGGCCGGCCGTCCGCTGGTGATCCTCGCGGGGCATTTCGACACCGTCCCGACGCAGGGCAACCGACCGGGACGCCACGAGGACGGCGTGGTCCACGGTCTCGGCGCGAGCGACATGAAGGCCGCGCTCGCGGTGATGATCGAGCTCGCGCTCGACCTCGACCCCGCCGCGACCGGCGTCGACCTCGGCTACCTGTTCTTCGGCCGTGAGGAGCTCCCCGTCGCCGAGAGCGCGCTCACGCCGCTGCTCGGCCGCGAGCCGGCACTCCTGGACGCCGACCTCGTCCTGATGATGGAGCCGACCGACAACACCCTGCACGCCGGCTGCCTGGGCAACCTCAACGCGACGTGGTCGTTTCACGGCCGCAGCGGTCACTCGGGACGCCCGTGGACGGCCGACAACGCGATCCACCGCGCGGCCCGCGGGATCGCCGCGCTCGCCGACCTGCCGTACGTCGAGCACGAGCACGACGGGCTCGTCTTCACCGAGGCCGTCTCGGTCACGCGCGTGGCGGGCGGGATCGCCGACAACGTCGTGCCCGACATCACCACCGCGCACGTCAACTACCGCTATCCCCCCGGGCTTCCCGCCGACGACGCCGAGGCCCGGCTGCGCGCCTGGTGTGAACCGCACGGGTCGCTGGAGATCGTCTCGAACGCGCCGTCCGCGCCCGTCGTCCTCGACCACCCGCTCGTCCGCGCGCTGCAGGCCCGCGGCGACCTCGCCGTCCACGCCAAGCAGGCCTGGACGCCGATCGCCGAGTTCGCCGCCTTCGGGATGCCGGCCGTGAACTTCGGCCCCGGCGATCCCCAGCAGGCCCATCGCCGCGACGAGCACGTCACCGACGCCGCGCTGCGCCGGTCCTACGACGTCCTGCGCGCCTTCGCCACGGAGCCGACCGCATGAGCCCCGCGCCACGCAACCCGGTCCTCGACGCGTTCGGCACGTATCCGTTCGTCCGCCTCACGCAGGCGAAGGCCGCGGCGCAGCAGCGCGGGGCGCACCTCATCGACTTCGGGATCGGCGAACCGCGCGAGGAGACGCCGGCGTTCATCGTGGCCGAGCTGGTCCGGGCGGTGCAGGCCGAGCGCGTGTCGACCTACCCGACGGCCGAGGGGCTGCCCGAGCTGCGCGAGGCCATCGCGCAGTGGGCCCACCGGCGGTTCGGCGCGCGCCTCGACCCGGCGACCGAGATCATCCCGACGTACGGGTCCAAGGAAGCCGTCTTCGGCCTGGCGACCGTGCTCGTCGACCGCGACGGCGGGCGAGATCTCGTCGCCTGCACCACCCCCGGCTATCCGGTGCCCGCCCGCGGCGCGGCGTTCGCGGGCGCGCAGTACGTCGAGCTCAAGCTCACCGCCGAGCGCGATTGGCTGCCCGACCTCGACGCCATCGACTGGGACCGGCTGGCGCTGCTCTGGCTGAACTACCCGAACAACCCGACCGGCGCGACCGCGCCGCTCGCGTTCCTCGAGGACGCCGCCGCCCGCTGTCGCGCGCACGGCGCGGTGCTCGCCAGCGACGAGGCGTACAGCGAGCTCTGGTTCGAGGGCGACCCGCCGGTCTCGGCCCTCCAGCTCGCCGACCGCACGAACGTCCTGGTCTGCAACACGCTGTCCAAGCGCTCGTCGATGCCCGGGTACCGCTCCGGGTTCCTCGCGGGTGACCCCGAGCTCATCGCGGCGCTGAAGCGCCACCGCCCGTCGGTCGGCGTCGCGCCTCAGACGTTCGTGCAGCGCGCCGCCGCGCTGGCCTGGCGCGACGAGGCCCACGTCGAGCAGACCCGCGCCCGCTACCGCGCCAAGCGTGACGCCGTCCTGCCGGCGCTCGAGCGCGCGGGGCTGCGCCTCGTCGGCGGCGACGCGACGTTCTTCTGCTGGCTCGCCGTTCCGGGTGGCGACGACGAGGCGTACGCGATGGCGCTGCTCGACGAGCTGGACCTCGTCGTGGCGCCCGGTTCCTACCTCGGCGCACCCGGTGCCGGACACGTGCGCGTGGCCCTCGTGCCGACGCTCGAAGCGTGCCAGGAGGCGGCCCGCCGTCTCGACGCGCGATCTGCGAAGTTGGGGCCATGAGCACCACGACCGACCTGGCTGCGCTGCAGGCGCGCATCGACACCCTCTTCGACGCCTCCGACCTCGACGACGCCGCGGCCGCGGACGTCGAGCGCGTGCTCGACCTGCTCGACACCGGCGAGCTGCGCGTGGCCGAGCCCACCGCCGACGGCGGCTGGCAGGTCAACGAGTGGGCGAAGAAGGCCATCCTGCTGTCGTTCAAGACGCGCGGCATGGAGACCATCGAGGTCGGCCCGTTCGAGTACCACGACAAGATGCCGCTGAAGCGCGACTACGCGTCGCTCGGCGTCCGGGTCGTCCCGCCCGCCACGGCGCGCCACGGCAGCTACCTCGCGCCGGGCGTCGTGATGATGCCGTCGTACGTCAACGTCGGCGCGTACGTCGACAGCGGCACGATGGTCGACACCTGGGCGACCGTCGGCTCGTGCGCCCAGATCGGCAAGGACGTCCACC
This sequence comes from Solirubrobacteraceae bacterium, assembly GCA_016463765.1. Taxonomy (GTDB): domain Bacteria; phylum Actinomycetota; class Thermoleophilia; order Solirubrobacterales; family Solirubrobacteraceae; genus Svornostia. The sequence continues at coordinate 23,036 of JAEMQS010000052.1, forward strand.
TCTCCGGCGGTGTCGGCATCGGCGGCGTGCTCGAGCCGATGCAGGCCAGCCCGGTGATCGTCGAGGACGGCGCGTTCCTCGGGTCGCGCTGCATCGTCGTCGAGGGCGTGAAGATCGGCAAGGAGGCGGTGCTCGGCGCGAACGTCGTGCTCACCGCGTCGACGGCGATCATCGACGTCCGCGGTGACGAGCCCGTCGAGGTGCGCGGCGAGGTCCCGCCGCGCGCGGTCGTCGTCCCCGGCACGCGCAAGAAGCAGTTCCCCGCCGGCGAGTTCGATCTCCCGGCCGCGCTCATCATCGGCGAGCGCAAGGAGAGCACCGACCGCAAGACGTCGCTGACCTCCGTGCTGCGCGAGCACAACGTCAGCGTCTGAGCAGCCCGTCAGTCCAGGGCGGTCAGCTCGGCCAGCAGGTCGGGGCTGACCTCGCCCGCGTAGACGGGGACCGCCCAGCCCGCGAGGTCGACGTGGAGGTCCTCCTGCACGTCGACCGTCAGCTCGCCGCCGTCCAGGTGCACGGTGACCGGACTGTCGCCGCCGCGCAGGACTGACGCCACGGCGGCACCGGTCGCGCCCGTGCCCGAGGACATCGTCTCCCCCACGCCGCGCTCGAAGATCCGGGCGCGGATCGCGCCCTCGCCCGTGCGGGTCCACCACGACACGTTCGTGCGGTTCGGGAAGAAAGCATGGTGCTCGATGTCCGGGCCGACGGCCGGCAGGTCGAGCGCCTCGAGCGCGGCGGCGTCCGGCACCTCGATCGCGCACTGCGGGTTCCCGATGGACACGTGCTGAAACCGCCACGTCCGACCGCCCGCCTCCAGCTCGCCGAGCCCCTCGGCGTCGCCCGCCGGGTAGTCCTCGGACCGGAGCTTCGCCCGGCCCATGTCGACGGTGCAGGTGGTCTCGGACTGGATCGTGGGCCGCAGCTCACCGGCGACGGTCTGGATGGAGAACTGGTCGGCGCTCGTCCAGCCGCGGCGCCGCAGATAGAGGATCGCCTCGCGCGCCCCGTTGCCGGAGAGCTCGGCCTCCGACCCGTCCGGGTTGAAGATGCGCAGCCGTGCGACGAACCCGGGCTCGTCGGGCGGAGAGAGCTCCAGGATGCCGTCGCCGCCGAGCCCGAGGTGGCGGTCGCACAGCCGCCGCACCCGGGCAGGGGTCAGGGCGAACGGGAGGCGGTCGCGTTCGACGATGAGGTAGTCGTTGCCGAGCGCCTGCCACTTCTCGAAGGTCATGGTCATCCGCGCAGCGAGTCTAGGTCCAGTGCGGCTGCGACCTCGTCGGCGTCGCGATCGGTCACGTCGACGAGCTCCACCCCGGCGAGCTTGCGCATCCAGGTGAGCTGCCGCCGGGCCAGGCGGCGCGTCCGCACCTTCGCGCCGTCGATGTCCCCCGCCAGGAACTCGCTGAAGCCGACCGCGGCCCGAGCGGTCGATGAGGCGCCTGCGGCGTCGGCGCGGTGCACCTCGTCGACCACGCCCGCGTCGACCATCTCGTCCACGCGTGCGTCGATGCGCGCCACCAGGGCGTCGCGGTCCATCACGAGCCCGACGAGCCGCGTCGGGTGCCGGGTGTGCGCGGTCCACAGCTCGTTCTCGGCCGGCCCCGGTTCGAGCTGCCCGGCGGCCAGGAGCTCGAGCGACCGCACGATGCGGGAGCGATCGCGCGGGCCGATGCGCTCCGCGGCCCACGGCGCGGCGGCCGCGAGCCGCGCGTGCAGGGCCTCGGGGCCGAACTCGTCGAGCTCGCGCATGAGCCCTTCGCGCACCCCTGGCTCCGGCGGCGGACGCAGCTGCAGATCGGCGAGCGCCGCGCGGAGGTACAGGCCGGTGCCGCCGACGACGATCGGGGTGATCCCCGCGGCCAGCAGGCCGTCGATCTCCGCGTGCGCCAGGCGCGCGTAGCGCGCGACGCTGAACTCCTCGGTCACGGCCACCGATCCGACGAGGCGGTGGTCGAGCTCGGCGCGCTCGTCCGGGGTCGGCGCGGCGGTCAGCACCTCGAGCCCGGCGTAGAGCTGGAGGGCGTCGGCGCCCACGGCCACCGCCCTGCCGCCGTGCGCGGCGATGCGGCGCGCGGCGGCGATCGCGATGGCCGTCTTGCCGACAGCGGTCGGCCCGAAGATGGCGAGGACGCCGGTCACCCCGCGCAGTATCGACGGGGCGGCGGCTCCAGGGCGTTATGGTCGGCACATGCCCGTGCGCGTCGGCTGCGGCCTCGCAACGCACGCAGA
>JAEMQS010000132.1 GCA_016463765.1 Solirubrobacteraceae bacterium
CGCCCGACCAGTTCGAGCCCGCGTTGACCACGGAAGAAGTCAACAAGGCCGTCGAACCGCTCATCGTCTCCTGAGTTGAGACGGTGAGGAGCGGGGTGGTGAATGGGCCACCCCGCTCCGCAGCGGGCCGCGCTCAGGCCGGTCCGTGGACCTCGATCGCGGCGAGGTAGAACAGCGCGTGCTGCCAGAGCTGCGGGATCGCGGTGATCGTCTTGACCTGGTTGTCGCGGACGATCCAGTTCTCCCCCAGCAGGCCGGTGTCGGCCGTGGCCTGCGTGTGCGCGATCCAGTGCAGCCCGTCCTTCAGGCGCTGCATCTTCGCCGGGTCGCCCCGCCACTGGTCGGCGAGCGCGATGAGCGCCAGGCCGTCGTAGAAGCCGGCGGTCCGCCCGCCCGGCTCCGGGGCGCGGAACGACGGGGCGAAGGCCTCCCACGTCGCCTCGGCGTGACGCTGCATGCGGGCGTCGGACCGGGCCTTCAGCGGTTCGGGCCAGCCGACGTACGTCACGACCTTGCGGATCGCGGGGATGTCCCAGCCGGCGTACCAGCCCTTGTCCTCCTCCCAGAGGTGCGCGTCGATCGCGGCGGCGAGCTCGTCGCGACGGGCGGCGAACCGCGCCTGCGCGTCGCTGTCCCCGACCACGGCCGCGGCCGCCGCGCCCGCCTTCAGCGCGAGCCAGCCGGGCATCGCACCCGCGATCGTCTGCTGGTTGCCGATGTCGAGGTTGTCGTCCTCGGTCGCGCGGCACTGCAGATTGGTCGCGGCGTCCTTGCAGGTGACGAAGTGCTCCGCGGCGAGCTTGATCCCCGGCCACGCCTCGTCGAGGTATGCCCGGTCTCCGGTGTGCTCGTAGTGGCTCCACAGGCCCCAGCCGCCGAAGCCCGTCTCGTCGATCTCGTACGGGATCGGACCTGAGACGACGCCCGTGTCGTACATGTTCATCGGCCAGCTACCCATCGGCACGCCGAGGTTGCCGATCGGCGCGAACCCGGGCCGGCGCTGGGTGCGCAGGTAGAAGCGCTTGTGGGCGGTGACCTTGTCGTGCGCGCCCATGACGTCGAGCGCCTCGTCGAAGTACATGCCGTCGCGCGGCCAGTCCTCGGCGTACGGCGGCTGCACGCTGATCGCCGCAGGGATCGCCCCCGAGGGCGCCTGCGACGTGTTGAGGAGCACGATCGCGCGCTTGGCGAGCGCCAGCTCCTTCGGGTCGGTGGTGTCCGGGAGCGGGGCGGCTGCGATCACGGGGGCCAGCGCCGTCTTCTTGCCCGTGGCCACCGACGGCTGGCCCCGGGTCAATGCGGTCGACAGCACCGTGAGCGCGCCGCTCTGCGTTCGCGCACCGGCCACGGCGACGTCGCGCGTCGCGACATCACCGTCAAAGGAGAGCGGGGCCCGCAGCGCCCCGGTCGTCTGACCCGAATACGAGCCCCCGCGGTTGAGATCACCGTTGGCCGCATCGCGGTACGCGTCGAGCGTCCAGCCGGGGACCAGACCGAGGAGGTCCTCCTCGGCGTCGGCGGACACCTGCCAGTCGTTCACACCCCCGGCGACGCCGACGGCGATCGCGATGTTCGACGACTGGCCGGTCGAGAGGTCGTCGCCCTGCAGCCAGTGGACGATCGCGCCCGATGGCCCATCGAACCTCGCGCCGTCGAGGCTCAGCTCGTGTGAGCACCCGTCGGTCCCGGGGATGATGGGGACGTTGGCGTTGTTGAGGCTGAGGTTCTCGAACAGCATGAGCGCCGTCGGGGTCTGCCCGCCGGGGGCTCGGTGCACCGTGACCCGCTGCACATAGGCGTCGACGTCTTCTGCGATGACCTGCCGCACGGTGACCGTCAGGCCCCGGGCGGGGTCGACGAACGTCGTCTCGATCTCATCGCTCTCGGTGTCGACGTAGCGCTGGGACTGCTGCGGGAAGTCGCGAAGCCAGCGGGTACCCGCACCCGGGAGCACGAGCCCGAGAAGGATGCCCTCGTTCGCGGCCGCGCCCGCACGAGGCGCCCGGGCGTCCGGTCCGTAGTGCTTGAGCTGCTGGTAGGACATCGTCGAGGGCCACCGCAGCGTGGTCAGCGTCCCGTCGGCCGCGACCCCCGCCGCCATGCGCCCGTTGGACGTCTGCGCGTTGATGTTCGAACTGCCGACCGTCGGGGCGAACTGCTCGTTGCGCTCCAGGACGACGAGTGGGTCGTCCGTCAGGTCGGCGGGGTTGCCGGTCAGACAGCGAGCGACAGGGGCGTCGGCCAAGGGTCCGGCGACGGCGGGGGCGGACAGGACGAGCGCCGTCGCGACGGCGACGAGCGTTCCGGCAGCGGGACGTGGGGACAGCACTGGGACCTCCGGGTGGGGGTGACGCACCGGGTGCCCGCCGCCGAACGGCCAACCGAAGCAAAGTTGATGGAGCCCTACATCAACTCTACAGAGTTGACGTACCTCTCTGTCAAGATTGCTGCGTGCCTCCCGTCGTTCGCCCCTACCGCGGCGTCAGCGCCGAAGACCGCCGCGCGCAGCGCCGGGAGCGACTGCTCGAGGCGGGACTGGACGTCCTCGGCGAGGACGGCATCGCGGGGGTGACGATGACCGCGGTCCGCCGCCGCGCGGGCCTGACGGACCGCTACTTCTACGAGAGCTTCCGCGACCGTGACGACTTCCTGCTCGCGATGCTCGCCCACTCCGTCCAGCTCGTGAACTCGGCGGTCCTGCGGGCCCTGGAGACGGCCGGCGACGACACGCCGTCGCGCGTGCGCGCGGTCCTCGGGGCGGCGCTGACGGAGATGACAGACGACCCGCGCCAGGCCCGCGCCTTCCGCGAGGCGGCCGCCGACCCCTCCGTCCGTCCCCACCTCAATCTGGCGCTGGCGGCCTACGCGAAGGCCGGGGCCTGGGAGCTGGGCGGCCGCCGGAAGCGCACGAAGCAGGACCAGGGACGTCTGGAGCTGGCGGCGACGGTGCTGGTCGGGGGGCTGGCCAACGCGGTCACCTCATGGCTGGAGGGCGGCCTGGAGATCACGCGGGCGCAACTCATCGACGAGTGCACCGAGCTGTACGTCGCAGCGGCGGAGTCGATCGACCGGCGTTCACGGGCCGGGCGCGGCTGAAACGGGCCGCGACAAGAAGTCGAACTCCTGGGGCGGCAGCAGCATCGTGCAGTCGCCGTCGCCCTCCCCGCTCACCCCACCGTCGGCCAGCACGTCGATCCGGTCCGAGCACCACATCGGTTGGCTGTCCAGGGACCGAAGTGGCAGGTCGCGGACCGACACCGAGATGACGAGGGTCAGCAGCCCCACCCCCAAGACCGCGAGCAGCCGGTACCGGTAGACCGCCGCGATCGCTGCGCTCGCGGCCGCCGCGACGAACGGCGGCACGACCGACACCTCATTGGCCGCCGAGAACGCCCACTGCGCCTGCCCGGCGAAGTGGATGACGGACTCGGGGAACCCCAGCGCCGCAGCCGCACCGAGCAGCGGGATGATCGTCACCCCGAGCACGACCGGCCGCGCCCGCGCGGGCACCCACCGAAAGACGGCCTCTATGAGCGCGCCGACCGCCAGGACCATCAAGAGGATCGCCGCCGCAGCCAGCACATCGCCCGGCCACTCGACCGGGAGGTCGTCGCCGAGGAAAGACACCGCGATCGCCACCACAGCCAGAACGACGCACGCCAGCGTCACGCGCCGCGTCCACCGAATGGCGGTCCGATCAGGCTCGCGCACACTCACACCTCGCGCAGCCACCGCGCCGAGCCCCAGCCACGGCGCCGGGCGGGTGAGGGCGCAGGTCCTCGTCCGAGCGGTTCCGCCGAGCGGCCACCAGGTCGGCGGCAGAAGACGAGCGTCTTTGCCGCGAGAGCCAGCGGAGGACGAGGGCCTGCGCCCTCACCCGCCTCAAGGAACCAGCTAGGCCTCAGACCCGAGCGGCTGGCGCATGGCCTGCGTCTCGGGGGCATCCCGGTACGGATGCTCGTCGATCTCGTCTTCTTCGAGGTAGACCGACTCCACGTTGACCGCCCAGATGTCGTGGTTGGCGCCGAGGACGAGGTTGTCCACCGCGCGCATCGCCGACAGCATCGAGTGATCGCTGTTGTTGTAGCGGTGCAGGCCGTTGCGGCCGACCTGCTGGAGGTTCTCGAGCGAGTCGACCCACTCGCGGATCGTGGCGACCCGCTCGGCGTAGTCGGCGTCGTACATCGGGTACGCCTTGGGCACCCGGACGACGTAGCCCTTCTCGACCTTGGACGCGTCGCACAGGCCGAGCTGCTCGATCTCGCGGGTCGCAAGCGCGATGAGCTCGTCGTCATCGGCGTCCCACAGCTCGTCACCGGCGAAGCAGAAGTACTCCATGCCGATGGAGGCCTTCGTCTCGTCGGGGACCATCCATGGGCTCCACGAGCGGAAGTTCTGGATGCGGCCGACCGTCACACCGGGCTCGTGGATGTAGATCCAGTTGTCCGGGAACAGGTCCTCACCGTCGACGACGAGGGCGACCGTGAGGAAGTCGCGGTAGCGCAGGCCCTGCGCGGCCTCGACGACCTTCTGCGGCGCGGACTCGCCGGCCATGCCGACCACGTTGCGCAGCGGCAGCGAGCTGATGATGTTGCCCGCCGGGTACTCCTGGCCGCCGGCGACGACCGCGCTGACGCGGTTGCCGTCGATGACGAGCCGCTCGACCGGGGTCTCCATGAGGACCTCGCCGCCACGCTCGTGGATGCGGTCGGTCATCTCCTCCCACATCTGGCCGGGGCCGAACCTCGGATAATTGAATTCCTTGATGAGCGACTTGATCTTCTGGTCCTTGTCGCCGAAGAACGCGGCCTTCGCGGCGGACATGAACGACAGGTCCTTGATCCGCTGTGCCGCCCACTCGGCGCGCAGCTCGGTGCAGGACACACCCCACACCTTCTCGGTGTAGGACTTGAAGAACAGCTCGTACAGCCGCTTGCCGAAGCGGTTGGAGACCCACTCCTCCAGGCTCTGCTCGTTGCCCTTCCGGCTGAAGATCGCAGCGCGGAGATACGAGAAGCCGGCCCGCATGAGCTCGATCGGGCCGAGCTTCTTGACGACGTCCATGCCGTCGAGCGGGTACTCGAGGAACTTGCCGTTCCAGTAGATCCGCGACTGGCGGGGACGCTTCAGGAACTCCTCGCCCATGACCTCGTGCCAGAGCGCGTCGACTTCCTTGTTCTTCGTGAAGAAGCGGTGGCCGCCGAGATCGAAGCGGTAACCGTCGCGTTCGACGGTCATGGCGATGCCGCCGACCTGGTCCTCGGCCTCGAAGACGGTGACGGGGCGACCGGCCTTGACGAGCTGGTATCCGGCCGTCAGGCCGGCAGGACCGCCGCCGAGAACGAGCGTCGGGCGCTCGAAGCGGCCGCCGTGAGCAGGTGGAGTATGCGCGGGTGTAGCCATGAGGGAGGGCGAAAGACTACCTAAAGCTCGTCTAAAGACTAGCTGGCAGGTGTGGAGATTGAACGGGACGTCGGACGGACGCGGTAAAGGACGGCCCGTACCCCACGGGGCGGTGGCCGCAAACCAAAGCGGGGGAAAGACTCTACGCGGCGAAGTCTTGCGTCCGCGTTAAGCGCACGTTCCCATTCGATGGAGCGCCGCTTGACCAGCCGCGTCCAAGGAGCATTCCATCGGTAGCTGCGCAGGATCGGGAGCACGAGGATAACGGCCTGGCCCGGCTGCATCTTGTCCACGAGCTTGCGCGCCGTCGGCGTTGGCGGCGTCTGGAGCAGCCGATCGGTCGCATCGGTCCAGTCCAGGTAGCGCGGGTCGTCCTGCGCGCCCAGCGACGTCGCGTAGCGGAAGCGGTCGCCGAGGTAGTAGTGCAGCACCGCGACCTGCTCGGGGTGCGTGGAGATGACGAGGTCTCCGGTGTTGACGTCGCGGTACTCGATGCTGGCGGCGACGCTGCGCGCGTTGCTCTTGCTCTCCAGCGCGATCACCCGGGGGTCGGCCCACAGGAAGACCAGCACGGCCAACGCGGCGATCCCGAGCGCCCGGGTCTGCGCCAGCCCGATACCCCCGAGCAGCACGACCGGGCCGACGAAGACCGCGAGATAGCGGTTCGTCCACGCGGGCGAGATCTGCGAGGCCACCCACGCCGCGAGCAGCCCGGCGGCGAGCAGCACGACGAGGCCGAGCGCCGCGCGGGCACGGTGCGACGCCTCGTCGGGCGGGAGCGCCGGTGCCACGCCCGCCAGGGGACGCCCGAGCAGCGCCGCCACCCCCGCGCCGGCCACGATGAGCAGGAGCGGACCGCCGCCTCCCCCACCGCCGCCGCGAGGTCGACGCCGGTCGCCTCGGCG
>JAEMQS010000133.1 GCA_016463765.1 Solirubrobacteraceae bacterium
AGCGCGGCTTCTACATCCGCAGCGACTTCGACCTGCCGGTGCGCTGGAACGAGCGGGTCGGCGAGTTCGACCTCTTCGGCGACGGGCGCATCATCGTCTTTCCGACGCCCGGGCACTCGGCGGGCCACCAGTCGATGCTCGTGCGGCTCGACGGCGGGGCCGTGATTCTCGTCGCCGACGCGGCCTACTCGCCGCGCAGTCTGACCGAGCGGCGCCTGCCGGGAATCCTGTGGAACCCCGACGCGATGGTCGCCAGCTGGGAGCGCATCGAGGCGCTCCGTGACGAGCATGACGCGCAGTTGATCTTCACCCACGACCTGTCCTGGCGCGAGAGCACGCGCCTGGGTCCGGAGGCCTGGTACGCGTGACGCCGTCGCCGCGTGTCGCGCTGGTCACCGGCGCCGGGCGCGGGATCGGGCGTGCGGTCGCGAAGCGGCTCGCGGAGGCGGGAGATCAGGTCGCGGTCAACGACCTGGATGGGGACGTCGCAGCCGCGGTCGCGGGTGCGATCACGGCTGCGGGCGGGACCGCGTTCCCGGTGGCCGCAGACGTCTCGGACGAGGATGCCGTGGAGCGCATGCTCGACGAGGTGCGGGGTGCGCTGGGGGATCCGGACGTGCTCGTCAACAACGCCGGCTTCACCCAGCACTGTCGCCTGGTGGACCTCTCGACCGCCGACTTCGACCGCATGATCGGCGTCCACCTGCGCGGCACGTTCCTCTGTTCCCGCGGGGTTCTGGGGCCCATGCTGGCCCGGGGCTCCGGCGTGATCGTGAACGTCGCGTCGCAGCTCGGGCAGATCGGCGGACCCGACCTCACGCACTACGCCGCGGCGAAGGCGGGCGTGATCGGCATGACGAAATCGCTGGCCCGTGAGGTGTCGGCCGACGGGGTGCGCGTGAACGCCGTCGCTCCCGGCCCGGTCGACACCGAGATGCTCCTCGCACGCAGCGACGCGTGGCGCGCGGCGAAGGCCGCGGAGCTGCCGCTCGGGCGCCTCGGTCGCCCCGAGGAGGTCGCTGCCGCGGTCGTCTTTCTCTGCTCTGACGACGCGTCGCTCTTCGTCGGCCAGACCCTCGGACCCAACGCTGGAGATGTGATGCTGTGAGTGCTGCAGGCGAGCTGGCCGGCCGGGTGGCCGTGGTGACGGGAGGCGGACGCGGGATCGGTCGCGGAATCGCGCTGCGCTTCGCCGCCGAGGGCGCGAAGGTGGCGGTGCTCGATCGCGATCTGGCCGAGGCCGAGGCGGTCGCAGCGGAGTGCGCGGGCGACGCCGTGGCGATGGCGGTGGACGTCAGCGACGAGGCCGCGGTGGAGGCGGCGTTCGCCCGGGTCGTCGCCGAGCTGGGCGCGCCGTGGGTGCTCGTCAACAGCGCGGGGATGGGCCCGGCCGGCGTCTTCCTGGAGATGAGCGGTGCCGAGTGGCGGCAGATGCTCGCCGTCAATCTCGAGGGGACGTTCCTCTGCGCGCGGGAGGCCGCGCGGGCGATGGTGGCCGCGGGGGACGGGGGGCGGATCGTCAACATCGGCTCGCAGATCGGGCTGAAGGGCGGCTACCACCAGACGCACTACGCGGCGTCGAAGGCGGGGGTCCACGGCTTCACCCGCGCGGCGGCGCGTGAGCTTGCCGAGCACGGCATCAACGTCAACGCGATCGCTCCGGGGCCGATCGAGACAGACATGCTCATGGGCATGCCTGAGGAGTGGCTGGACAACAAGCGCGCCGAGCTCCCGCTCGGCCGGTTCGGGCGGGTCGAGGAGATCGTCCCGACGGCGCTGCTGCTCGCCTCGCCGGTCGGCGGCGCGTACATCACCGGGGCGGTCATGAACCTCTCCGGGGGCGACGTGATGGCGGACTGAGCCTGGCCCGACGGTCCATGTAGGACGCGCCGCAGCCGCCATATTGTATCCAACTATGGCGGATCGCTTCAGGGATCGAACCGTGCTGGTCACCGGCGCGAGCGGGTTGATCGGTGCGGGCTGCGCGATGGCGTACGCCCGGGAAGGCGCGAACGTCGTCGCGGTCGACCGCGAGCCTTCCGCCTTCGACGGGAGCCGCACGCTGTCGCTCTCGACCGACCTCACCGAGGACGGCGCGATCCCGGCGATCTTCGATGCCGCCGAGGAGCGCTTCGGTCCCGTGTCGGTCGTCGCCCACTGCGCTGCGGCGCACGGACGGATGCCGTTCCTCGAGCTCACGCCGCAGCGCATCGACGAGGTCCTTGCGATCAACGTGAAGTCGACACTGTTGCTCGGCAGCACCGCGGGCGGGCGCATGGTGCAGCACGGGATCGCGGGCAGCATCGTGACCCTCACGTCGATCTCGGGCGTGGTCAGCCACGCCGAGTCCGTGGTCTACGAGGCGTCAAAGGGCGCCGTGACCATGGCGACGAAGGGCATGGCCAACGCACTCGCCCCGTTTGGCATCCGCGTCAACGCGGTCGGCCCCGGCGTGATGATCAAGCCGCAGGAGATCGGCGAGCGCCGCGACCCGCTCGACACCACCCCCTTCGAACGCACGCGCATCCCGCTGCGCCGCCTCGGCACCCCGGCGGAGATCGCCGAGGCCGTGCTGTTCCTCAGCTCCGACGCCGCGTCCTACACGACGGGATCGGTCCTGTACGCCGACGGCGGTGCGCTCGCCGTCTGGGCCAACCACGAGGAGGAGGAGGTCGCGTGACCACCACGCTGATCCAAGGCGGCACAGTGGTGACGAGCGCCGGCCGGTTCGCCGCCGACGTGCTCACCGTCGACGGCCGCATCGGGGAGATCGCGACGTCGATCGCCCGCCCCGCCGACCACATCGTCGACGCGCGGGGGCAGTACGTCATCCCCGGTGGCGTCGACCCGCACGCCCACGTGAAGATCACCTTCGGCGGCGTCCCGAGTGCCGACGACTTCACGTCGGCCACGATCGCCGCCGCGTTCGGCGGGACGACCACGATCATCGACTTCGCGTTCCAGGAGCACGGCCAGTCGCTGTCCTCGACGCTCGACGACTGGCACGCCGCGCTCGCCGCAAGCCCGCCGGTCACCGACGTCGGCGTCCACCTGATGATCAGCGACCTCACCGACCCCGCGTGGATCGACGAACTGCGCGCAGCGCCGGCGACAGGCGTGTCGAGCTTCAAGCTGTTCATGGCATACCGCGGGTCGTTCATGGTCGGCGACCCCGCGATGTGGGACACGATGCGGGTCGCGGCCGAGACGGGCGCGCTGGTCATGGTCCACGCGGAGAACGGCGACGCGATCGACGCGCTGATCCGCGAGGCCGTCGCCGCAGACACGCTGACGCCGCCGTTCCACGCGTCGACCCGCCCGCGGTCGACCGAGGCCGAGGCGGTCAACCGCGCGCTGATGTTCGCGGAGCTCACGGGTGCGCGCACGTTCATCGTCCACGTGTCGTGCGCGGACGCCGTCGCCCCGATCGTGGGGGCGAAGGCGCGCGGGATGGAGGTCTGGGGCGAGACCTGCCCGCAGTACCTCCTGTTCGACGAGTCGATCTACGAGCAGCCGCTCGACCAGGCGCTGCGCGGCATCTTCTCCCCGCCGGCGCGTTCGGTCGCCGACCAGGATGCGCTGTGGACGGCGCTCGCGGGTGTCGGCCTCGACGTGATCTCGACCGACCACTCGGCGTTCAACCTCGCGCTGCGTCACGAGCGCTACGAGTCCGGCGGCGGCTTCACCGCGGTCCCGAACGGCGGGCCGGGCCTGGAAGAGCGGCTGGCGCTGATGTTCGACGTCGGAGTGCGCGGCGGCCGGATCTCGCTCGAGCAGTGGGTCGACCTGTGCTGCACGACGCCGGCGCGCCTGTTCGGTCTGGGCGGGCGCAAGGGCGTGGTTGCGGTCGGCGCAGACGCGGACCTGGTGGTGTGGGACCCCGAGCGCGAGCGGACGCTTGGTGTGGAGACCGCGAAGTCGAAGGTCGACTACTCGATGCACGAGGGCCGGGTGGTCACGGGCGCGCCGAGCACGGTGATCGTCGACGGCGTGCCGCTGATCGCTGACGGGGAACTGCTCGACCAGCCGAAGCGGGGCTTCCTCCGGCGCGCGGCATCGGTGGAGGCGACCGCCAGTGTCTGAGCGGGTGGCGTTGGTCAGCGGCGCGGCGCGCGGGATCGGGTTCGAGGTCGTGCGTGAGCTGGCGTCGGACGGGCTCTTCGTCTTCCTCGGTGCCCGGGATGTGGCGGCGGGGGAGGAGGCGCGCTCGTCGCTGGGCGCCCTCGCCGAGCGGGTCGAGGTCGTCGCGCTGGACATCGCCGATCAGGCGAGCGTGGACGCGTGCGCGGACGTGGTGCGTACGCGCTTCGGCCGACTCGACGTGCTGGTCAACAACAGCGGGATCATCCTGGATCGCGGTGTGAGCCCGCTGGACGTCGACTTCGAGGTCGTGCGCCAGACCGTCGAGGTGAACCTGTTCGGCGCCTGGCGGCTGACGATCGCGGTCGTGGACCTCCTGCGCGCGGCGGCGCCGTCGCGGGTCGTCAATGTGTCGTCCGGGATGGCCCAGCTCTCGGAGATGCTGTCGATCTCGCCGGGGTACCGGATCAGCAAGGTGGGCATGAACGCGATGACCCGGATGCTGCACGCCGAGCTCGGGTCCGAGGGCATCTCGGTCAACTCGATGTGCCCAGGTTGGGTGCAGACGCCGATGGGCGGCGAGGGCGCGTACCTGTCGGTGGCCGAGGGAGCGGACACGATCCTCTGGCTGCTGCGGCTGCCCGATGACGAGATGCCGGCCGGCGGGTTCTACAAGCGCCGCGAGCTGATCGCCTGGTGATCAAAGCCGCGCTGAACGGCGGCCGGACGCGCGACGAGCACCCGGCGGTCCCGATCACGGCTGCGGAGTTGGCTGCTGAGGCGGTGGCGTGCGCGGCGGCGGGCGCGGGCGCGATTCATCTTCACGCGCGTGACGTGAGCGGGGCGGAGACGATCGACCCGGCAGTCGTCAATGAGGTCGCGCGGGTGGTGCGCGACGCGTGCGGACTGCCGGTGGGGATCTCGTCGTCGCCGTCGATCGAGCCCGACGCCGTGCGTCGCCTGGAGTCGCTGCGCGAGTGGCGCGAACCCGACTTCGGCTCGGCGATGTTCAACGACCCGGGCGCGACCTCGGTGGCGGCCGCGCTGCTCTCACGCGGGATCGACGTGGAGGCCGCGGTGGTGACAGCCGGCGACGTCGAGCGGCTGGCCGCGTGCGGGCTGGCCGACCGGATGCTGCGGGTGATCGTCGAGCCGGAGACCGAGAACGTCGAGGAGGCGCTGGCCGAGTGTGGGTTGATCCACGCGGCGCTGGACGCGGCGGGCATCGCGGTGCCCCGGCTGCAGCACGGGATGGGCGCGGCGTGCTGGCCGCTGGCGGTCGACGCGCTGGCGCGCGGATGGGACACGCGGATCGGGTTCGAGGACGTGCTGGTGTTGTCTGACGGCTCGGCAGTGACCGGCAACGCCGACCTGGTCGCGGCGGCGATGGCGAGCGTGGTCCTGTGACGCGGGTCCTGATCGTCGGCGAATCGTGGGTGGTGCAGACGACGCACATCAAGGGCGTCGATCACTTCACCGCGACGGCGTACGAGGAGGGGGTCGAGTGGCTGCAGTCGGCGCTCGAGGGTGCGGGCTGTTCGGTGACGCACCTGCCGTCGCACCTGGTGCCCGCGTCGTTCCCCGATGCCGCGGACCTGTCTGCGTTCGACGTCGTCGTGCTCAGCGACATCGGGGCGGACAGCATCCTGCTGCACCCCGCAACACTGGCCCGCTCGGAGCGGACACCCGACCGGCTGGCGGCGCTGCGCGACTTCGTGGCGGCCGGCGGCGGGCTGGCGATGATCGGCGGCTGGATGTCGTTCTCGGGCTACGAGGGCCGGGCGGGCTTCGGGCGCACGGCGCTGGCCGAGGCGCTGCCGGTCACGCTGCTCGACGGCGACGACCGGGTGGAACGCCCGGACGGTGTGACGCCGGTGGTCTTGTCGGGCGGCGCGTCACATCCGGTGCTCGACGGGGTGGACGCCGAGTGGCCGTGGTTCCTGGGCTACAACCGGGTGATCGCGCGGCCCGAGGCGCGGGTGCTGCTGTCGTGCGGCGACGACCCGTTCCTGGTGGTCGGGACGTTCGGCTCCGGCCGGACGCTGGCGTTCGCGTCAGACTGCGCGCCGCACTGGGCGCCACCGGGGTTCCTGGAGTGG
>JAEMQS010000134.1 GCA_016463765.1 Solirubrobacteraceae bacterium
CCATGCAGCACGGCGAGATGACCCCCGAGGAAGCGGTCATCGTCGTGCAGCGCGGAATGCTGCGCGGCTTCGCCGCGTAGCGCCTACGCCCGCGACGTCGCGACGACGATCAGCGACCGCGCGAACGCCTTCAGGCGTTCGGGCGGATAGCGATCGGGGTCGGTCAGCGTCAGGCGCGCGCCGTCCTCGCCGAGCAGGACGATCGCGTGGGAGACGAGCTCGACGTCGAGCTCCATGTCGCGCACGCCGAGCGCCTCGATGCCCCACTCCACGAGCGGCGAGAGGAGCGTCTCGATCGCCGTGCGCGCGGAGCCGAGCCGCTCGCGCAGCTGCGCAGGCGCACCGTCGGCGGGCAGCAGCGCGATCCGCCACGTGACCGGATCGCTGCGCACGACGCTCGTGAACGTGCCGATCGCCTCGGCCAGGACGTCGGCGGGATCCTCGCTGATCGGGAAGTCCGGGACGACGCTGCGGACCTGCGCCAGCGCCCGGTCGGCGGTGCGCTCGACGAGCGCGTCCATCATCCCGTCGAGGTTGCCGAAGTGCGAGTAGATGACGGTGCGCGCGATGGTGGCCTCGCGCGCGATGCGGTCGATCGACACCGCGGCGAACCCCTCGCTGAGCACGATGTCGCAGAGGATGTCGAGCAGCTGGTTGCGCCGCTCGTCGGCGTTCATGCGGGGGGTGGACACGCGGAGAGCTTATCCCGGCCCGTCCGTGTGTCCCCGCTCACAGAACAACGCTTGACAGGGCGTCCTACAGGTCTGTACATACAGAGCTGTACATACACCTCTGTACATTCCGTCCCGCAGCTCGCAGGAGTCTCACCGGATGACCTCACTTCTCGCCGCCGCGGACGCGCCCGCCGCGGGCGCCCCCGAGGCGCAGATCGCCATCGCCACGCTGTTCGCGTCGTTCACCACGGCGCTGCTGCTCTGGCTCGTGCTCGCCCACATCAAGGGCAAGACGACCCTGCTGCAGCGCGCCGGGGACTCCACCGGCCGCCTGCTCGGCATGGAACCGTGGGCGGCGCTCCCGTTCGCCGTCGGCACCGTCGGCCTGATCTCCGGTGGGTTCGGCGTCTTCTGGGACATCTCCCTGCACGCCGGTGTGGGTCGTGACGAGGGCCCGCTCGCGAACCCCTCGCACTACTTCATCCTCTACGCGCTCTACTCGCTCTTCGCGGCGGGCCTGCTCTCCATCGGCCTGCACCAGACGGCGAAGCACCCGTCGGTCCGCGCCGTCCGCCTCCCCGGAGGGATGACCGCGCCGATCGGCGGCCTGCTCATGCTGATCTGCGGCGCCTTTGCGCTCACCGGCTTTCCCCTCGACGACATCTGGCACCGCATGTTCGGCCAGGACGTCACGCTCTGGGGTCCGACCCATCTGGTGATGATCAACGGCGCGATCCTCTCGGTGCCGGTGCTCGCCGTCCTCGTGCTGGAGGCCAAGCGCGCGGTCGGCCAGAAGCCCTCCGACCCCGCCCGCTCGCTCGGCGAGCAGATCGTCCGCGTCACGCTCCCCGGCGCGCTGCTCTTCGCCATCGCGTTCTGGGCGACCGAGTTCGACTGGGGCATCCAGCAGTACCGCCTCGTGTGGCAGCCGCTGCTCATGTCCGTCGCGGGCGCCCTTGCCCTCATCTGCGGCCGCCTGTGGCTCGGCCGTGGCGGCGCGTTGCGGGTCGTCGCGTTCTACCTCGTCGCTCGCGGCGCCATGGAGCTGGCCGTCATGGCCCTCGGGCAGACCGCGCCGTCGATGCCGCTGTTCATCGTCGAGGCGCTCGTCATCGAGGCGCTGGCCTGGAACCGCAAGCTCGTCCGCGAGCCGCTGAAGTTCGGCCTCATCGCCGGACCGATCGTCGGCCTCGCGAGCTTCGCCGGCATGTACGCGTACTCGCAGGTCGCGATGCCGACCCCGTGGACGACCGCGATCATCGCCGAGGGCCTGCCCACCGCGATCCTCGCCGGCCTGGCCGGCGGCCTGCTCGGCGCCCTGCTCGGCGCGGGCATGCGCGGCAACCTCCCCGTGCAGAAGACCCGCCGCACCGCCGCGTGGGCCGCCGCGGGCATCCTCGTGGTGCTCGGCGCCAACGCGCTGTGGACGTCGAACCCGACCGACATGCGGGCGCAGGTCACGCTGACGCCCGTCCCGAGCGCGTCGGGCGAGCGGCAGGCCATCGTCACCGCCCGGATCCCGGACGAGATCGCGAAGAACCCGGAGTGGCGCTCGGCCACCGCCTGGCAGGGCGGCGGCATCATCACGCGCCGCATGGAGGAGATCGCGCCCGGCCTGTACCGCTCCGACGGCCCGGTCCCGCTGCACGGCACGTGGAAGACGTCGATCCGCATCAACGCGGACCGCGCGATGCTCAACCTCCCGCTCTACCTCCCGCGCGAGCCGAGCATCCCGACGCCCGGCGTCACCCGCCCCGACCAGTTCACGGCCACGTTCCTCTCCGACCACGAGGTCATGCAGACCGAGCGCAAGGACTACGTCCCCGGCTGGCTGTGGACCCCGGCCGCCCTCCTCATGCTGCTGCTGTGCGGCGCCTTCATCACCGCGCTCGCGATGGGCATCGCGCGGGCCGCGGGCGACGAGCCCGGCGACGACGACACCCCGCGCAGCGCACCACCCAAGCCCGAGCCCGCACCGCGCCCGACCGCGGCGCGCGTGCCCGTCCCGACCGCCTGATGGGGGAGGCCGCTCAGGAGGCCGTGGCGCCGCGTGCCGGCGCCACGGCCGGCTTGGCCAGCAGGTAACCCTGGCCGTGGGTGACGCCGAGCTCGCGGAGCATCGCGAGCTCGTCGTCGCGTTCGATCCCCTCGGCCACGATCGTCGCACCCATTTTCTCGGCGAACGAGATCAGGCCGCCCGCGAGCGCCTGCTGCGCGGTGTCGTGGGAGATGTCCGCGACCAGCGACCGGTCGAGCTTGATGATGTCGGGCGCCAGGCGCAGGATGTGGCGCAGGCTCGCGAAGCCGGCCCCCGCGTCGTCGACCGCCAGGCGCGCCCCACGTGCCCGCAGCGGCCCGAGGTCAGCCGCGAGCATGCCGTAGTCCGCGACCGGCGCGTGCTCGGTGATCTCGAGCACCAGCCGATCGGTCGGCACGGCCGTCAGGAGGCGCTGGGCCGCGGCGCTGCCGAACATGGACGGCGAACCGTTGACGGACAGGAAGGTTCCCTCGGGCAGGTCTCCGAGTCGTTCGAGCGCGCGCTCCATGGCCAGCAGCTCGAGCTCCTCACCTGCGCCGACCGTCCCGGCGGCGCGGAACCAGTGGTCGGGCGGCCGCTGCGGCCGTCCCACGAAGCGCGCCAGCGCCTCGTGCCCCACCGGCTTCCCGTCGTCCAGGCGGCACACGGGCTGGAGCACGATGCTCATCCGCGCGGGATCGTCGATGAGTCCCCGGATCCGCGCCAGGCGCGACGCCATCCGCCGCTCGCGGCGGCGGCGCGTCTGCAGCTCGCCGGCCAGCTCTTCGACGACCTCGCCCGCAACCTCGGCCGACAGGCTCGACCGGCCCGTCGCCGCGCGCCGGATGGCGTCGCTGATCTCCTGCACCGGGCCGCCCTTGACGAGGTAGCCCGAGGCGCCCGCCTCCACCATCGCCAGCACCGTCGCACGGTCGTTCGCCGCCGACAGCGCCAGCACGCGCGATTCGGGCGTGCGCCGCCGGATCTCACGGGTCGCCCGGGTGCCCCCGCCGCGAGGCATGTTGACATCGACGACGACCACGTCGGGCTGGAGCACCTCCGCGAGGTCGATCGCCTCCTGCGCGTCCCCGACCGCGGCGACCAGGGAGAAGCCCGGCTCGGTCTCGATGAAGCTCGAGAGCGCGAGCCGCATCTGCTCGTCGTCCTCGGCGATGAGGACGCTGATCCCTTGTGCCGGAGTGGGGTCCCAGGCCGTCGCCACGCGTCAGGCCTCCACGGGGACGGGCTCGTGGGGCGGGATCCAGCATTCGACGGTCGTGCCGGCGCCCGCGGCGCTGTCGATGCGCAACCAGCCGCCGGCGAGCTCCGCGCGCTCGCGCATCGCCGCGAGGCCGAGGTGGCCGGGCACGGGCTCGGCCTCGTCGACGCGGAACCCCACACCGTCGTCGGAGACCCGCAGGAGGTAGCCGCCCTCGCGCTGATCGAGCAGCACCGAGGCATGCTCGGCCCGCGCGTGCTTGCGGACGTTCGTCAGCGCCTCCTGCGCGAGGCGGTAGAGGATGACGCGCGTCTCAGGCGGCGGCTCGTCCTGCAGGCCCTCCTCGAGGCGGTACTCGACCTCGGTCCCGGACTCGCGCAGATAGAGCTGGAGCGCGGGCACGATGCCCTCCCGGTCCAGCGCCGGCGGCCGGAGCTCGAACAGCAGGTGGCGCAGGCGCTCGATGGCGAGGTCCATGGTGCTCGCCAGCTCGTCGAGCATCTTCAGCTCCTCTGGTCCCTGCACGCGGCGGCGGAGGATCTGCAGCCGGATGCTCGCGGCGGCCATGGCCTGGATCGAGTCGTCGTGGATGTCGGCGGCGATCCGCTGGCGCTCGTCCTCGGCGACCGACACGAGATGGCCCAGCAGGGCGCGGCGCTCGTTGTCGCGGCGGTGTAGCGCCTCGTGTGCCTTGCGCTCGGTCGCGTCGCGGATGAAGGCGGTGACCAGCTTGCCTCCCTCCTCCTCGATCGCCGAGAGCGAGATGTCGACCGGGAACTCCGTGCCGTCCGCGCGACGTCCCGCGAGTTCCAGCCCGACGCCCATCTCGCGCGTGCGCGGGTCCGCCATGTAGCCCGCCCGGTGGCCGACGTGCCTCCCGATGAAGCGCTCCGGAAGCAGGCGCTCGACGCGCCGGCCGAGCAGCTCCGAACGGTCGTACCCGAACATCTGCTCCGTCTGCTGGTTGACGAGGACGATCTCGCCGTGCTCGTCGGCGACGACGACCGCGTCCGGCGCGAGCTCCAGCAGGCCGCGGGTGCGCTCGTCAGTGTGGCGCTGCATCTGGTCGGCGGCGCGTTGCTCGGCGATGTCACCCGACAGGGCATCGATGACGCCCGCCATCGTGTCGGTGGACATGCTCGACTGCCCGCGAGCAGCGCGGTGGATCGCCTGGATGATCTCCGCCGACGACGCGCCCTTGACGAGGTAGCCGACCGCCCCGGCGCGCAGGAGTTTGACGACCGTCGCCCGGTCGGCGTAGGCCGAGAGGGCGATGACGCGCACCGAGGAGCCCTGCAGCTGGAGCTCCTGGGCGACGCGCACCCCGCCGCCCATCGGCATCTTGACGTCGACGAGCACGACGTCAGGGGCGCATTCGCCCACCAGGCGCAGGGCCTCGTCGGCGTTCGGCGCCTGCCCGACGACCACGCAGGCGGGATCGTCGGCGATCAGCTCGCAGACGGCTTCGCGCAGCGGCGGTTCATCGTCGGCGACGAGCACGCGTATGGGAGAGGATGGTGAGGGTGAGCTCTCCACTGGTGTCCACTGTTCCCCGGTTCGAGTGTGCCAACCCTACGCGTGGACCCCTTGGCGATGCGCCGCCTCCCGAAAGTGGTTAGCGCCCCATCGCGCGGTACCGCGTCGCGCGGAACTCCCGCACGTCGTCCGACGCGCGCGGGTTCGCCGACTGGACGCCACCGAGGTAGGTCACGTCCAGCGGTTCCTCGACCGCTTCGCCGTCGCGCCGCTCGACGTGGAACGCCCGGCCACCAGGCCGCGACGAGACCGCGGTGACGAACTCGCGCTCGCGGAAGAGCAGGCCGACGCCGTCGTCCGCGGCGTACCCGGCCGGCAGCGTCCCGTCGGCGACCGCCTGCAGATAGACCGGCCGCCGGTCGGCCTCACCGTCGTAGTGCACCGTCAGCGATCCGGGCAGCAGGCCCATCCCCTCGCACGGCTCGGGCCGCCCGCCGCTCTTCGTCACACCCCAGTCCATCCAGCACATCGCCCCCGCGCTGAGACCGGCGAGGACGACGCCGCGCTCCCAGCACTCGCGCAGGATCCGGTCGAGCTCGTGAACCCGCCAGATCGCCAGCAGGTTGCGCATGGAGCCGCCGCCCACGTAGATGATGTCCTGCGCGAACAGGTGCTCCTCGAGATCGACCGGGTTGGACCCGAGCCGGAAGAGCGAGAGGTGGTCGGGCTCGCACATCTTGTGCCCGAACGCGCTCATGAACTTGTGGATGTGCTCGTTCGGATC
>JAEMQS010000135.1 GCA_016463765.1 Solirubrobacteraceae bacterium
CCGACGAACAGCGGGTCGGCCTCCATCGAGAGGCAGTCCGAGACGCAGGCGCCGCACTGGATGCAGGCCATCGACTGCGTGACGTCGACCATCGACTCCCGCGGCACGACGTACTCGCGCTCGGGGATCGGCTCCTTGTTGACGAGCCACGGCGTGACGCGCTGGATCTTCTTCCAGTGCACCGCGTCCATGTCGACGATGAGGTCCTTGATGACGGGCATGTTGCCCATCGGCTCGACGACGATCGTCTCGCCGTCCTTCGCGGACGCGAGCGCGGCGTCGAGGTGCGTGTGGCACGCCAGGCCCGGCTTGCCGTTGACGCGGACGCCGCACGACCCGCAGATCGCGGCCTTGCACGAACAACGGACGCCGATCGAGCCGTCCTCGTTGTTCTTGGCCTGCAGGATCGCCTCGAGCACTGAGCGGTGCGGCTCGAGATCGACGGTGTGCTCCTGCCAGTACGGCGCCTCGCCCGTCTCCGGGTTGTACCGGCGCAGCTTGAGCTTGAACTCGGCCATCAGTACTTGCGCTCCTCGGGCTGCCACTGGGTGATCGTCACCGGCGAGTAACTCACGTGCGGCACGTCGTCGCCGTTGCGCGAGATGTCGATGTGCTTCTGCCACTCCTCGTCGTTGCGGTCCGGGTAGTCGACCCGGAACTGCGCGCCACGCGACTCCTTGCGCTCGATGGCGGCGACGACGATGGCCTCGGAGCACTCGAGCATGTAGTCCAGCTCGATGGCGCCGAGAACGTCCTGGTTGAAGACCGTGCCCTGGTCGTCGACGTAGGCGGTCTTGGCCTCCTCCTTCAGGCGGCGCACGACCTCGTGCGCCTTCTGGAGGCCCTCCTCCTCGCGGTACACCGCGACGTACTGGTTCATGGTCGTGCCCAGTTCGTCCTTGATCTCGGAGATCCGCCGGCCGTCCTTCGGGCGGCTGATGATGTCCTTGATCCGCTGCTCGTCCTCACGCAGCTTGGTGTCGTCGACCTTCGGCATCGCGGTGTGCAGCGCGCGCGCCGCGGCGTGCTCGCCGGCGCGGCGGCCGAAGATGAGCGTGTCGAGCAGCGAGTTCGCGCCCAGGCGGTTGCCGCCGTGGACCGAGACGCAGGCGACCTCGCCGGCGGCGTAGAGGCCCGGGATGCCCGGGGCCTGGCCGTCGACGTCGGTCTTCACGCCGCCCATGATGTAGTGCTGGCCGGGGCGGATGAGGATCGGCTCCTCGGTGATGTCGACGCCGGCGAAGTCCTTGCCGATGTTGACGATCTCGCGGAGCGCCTCGAGCGTGCGCTTCTTCGGCACCACCGTGATGTCGAGGTAGATGCCTTCCTTGTTCGGCCCGGCGCCGCGGCCCTCGTTGATCTCCGTCTGCTCGGCGCGGGAGACGACGTCGCGCGAGGCGAGCTCCATCTTGTTCGGCGCGTACTTCTCCATGAAGCGCTCGCCGTCGCCGTTGAGCAGATGCGCACCCTCGCCGCGGGCGCCCTCGGTGATGAGGAACCCGTTCTCCACCAGCGTGGTGGGGTGGTACTGGATCATCTCCATGTCCATCAGCGGCGCGCCGATCTCGTACGCCTGGGCGATGCCGTCGCCCGTGCAGATGAGGCCGTTGGTCGTCGGCTTGAAGGCCTGGCCCGCGCCGCCGGAGGCGAGGATCGTGGACTTCGCCGTGAAGGTCTCCATGCGGCCGGTGCGGATGTCGCGCGCGACGACGCCGACGCACGCGCCGGTCTCGTCCTTGATGAGCGACGTGACGAACCACTCCTCATACCGGTCGACGGTCTCGTGGTGCTTCATCAGCTGCTCGTAGAGCACGTGCAGGATCGCCTGGCCGGTGATGTCCGCGACGTAGGCGGTGCGCTTGACCGAGGCGCCGCCGAACGCGCGGAGATCGAGCTGGCCGGAGTCGTTGCGGTGGAAGGTGACGCCGATGTGCTCGAGGTGGAGCACCTCCTTCGGCGCCTCTGAGCACATGACCTCGATGGCGTCCTGATCGCCGAGGAAGTCCGAGCCCTTCACCGTGTCGTAGGCGTGTGACCGCCAGTCGTCGTCGACACTCACCGCGGCGTTGATACCGCCCGCGGCGGCCACCGAGTGCGAGCGCACCGGGTGGACCTTGGAGATGATGGCGACCGAGGCTCCGGCCTGGGCGGCGGCGAGAGCCGCACGCTGCCCGGCGAGCCCGGCGCCAATGATCAGAACGTCATGTGAAGGCATGTGATCCGGGTGGCTGCTCCGTGGGGGACTGGTCCGGACTCTATACGGTCACCGGCCGTCTCCGGGGTCACCCTGGACGCGCCTGATTCCCCGTGGTTGCGGGCGAAATCGGACCGCCCAGGACGGGATTAGACGCCGGGTCAGACGCGGCTGGGCAGGACGGCGGTCAGCGCGCGCTGGACCTGCTGCATGGTGACGACGCCCCGCAGGCGGCCCTCGTCGTCCACGGCCATGAGGGCGCCGAGCTGGCGCAGCTCCGGGCGTCCGAGGAGCACCTCGAGCGGTTCGGAGGCCCCGACGCGCCAGGTCGCGGCGTCCTCGTCGAGCAACTCGCCGGCCGAGAGCATCGGCTGGCCCGCGGCGATCGCGCCGTCCACGCGCTCGGCGCGCAGCAGCCCCAGGAAGGTCCCGGTCGCGTCGACGACCGGGAACCAGCCCCAGCGGTAGCGCAGGAACCACTCGTCCTGTGCGCGCAGCGCCGGGGTGTCGGCCGGGATGGTCACCGGCTCGCGGTCCATGATGTCCTCGACGGTGATGCCGTCGATCTTCTCGGTGAAGCTCGTGCCGACGACGGCGCTGCGCGCGGCGGTCGCCAGGAACCACCCGAGGACGGCGAGCCACAGCCCGCCGAACGCGTCCTCGTAGAACAGCGCCATCGCCAGGCCCAGGCCGATCATGAGATAGGCGAGCCCCTGGCCGGCGTACCCGGCCGCACGCGTCGCCTTGTTGCGGTCGCCCGTGATCTTCCATACGAGGGAGCGGGCGAGCCGGCCGCCGTCGAGCGGGAAGGCGGGGATGAGGTTGAACACCAGCAGGAAGGCGTTGACCGCGCCGAGGTAGCCGACGAGCGCCTCGATCGCCGACGCCCCTGGGTCGCTGCTGAAGGTCAGCGCCTGGCCGGCGGCGCTCGGCGAATCGAGGACGGCGAGGATCGCGGCGCAGATCGCGACGATGACCAGCGTCACGGCGGGCCCGGCGGCGGCGACCCGGAACTCCTCGCCCGGGGAATTGGTGTCCCGGCTCATCTTCGCGACGCCGCCGAAGAACCAGAGGTCGATCCCGACCACGGAGATGCCCTCGCGGCGGGCGACGAGCGCGTGGCCGAGCTCGTGCATCGTCAGGGAGACGAAGAACAGGACCGCGGCGCTGACCGCGTAGATGAAGCCCTGCGTGCTGTCCCCGGTGACGTCCGTGAAGTAGCCGGACAGCAGCCAGATGAGCAGGAACAGGACGAAGAACCAGCTGTAACTCGCACCGATCCGGATGCCGAAGAGCCGGATGAGCTGAATGGAGGAGCCGCCGCCCATGTCCTTCATGGTCGCAGGTGCGCGGACTGCGTCGGATGTGCGGAGGTTCTGTGCTGGTTGTGCGTCATTCGGCGGGATGGGCGCGGGGCCGTGGGAGCGTCGTCGATATGCCGCAAGAACCTCGCGCTGGACGCGATCTTCTCGACGACGATCCCATCGTCGTGCTTGCACGGCGGGAAGGGTGGGTGCTGACCACGGCGGAGCTTCGTGGCGTTGGATGCGACCGCTCGCGGCAGTCTCGGCTGGGCAAGCGCGGATGGCTCACGCAGATCTTCCGCGGGGTGCATCTCGTGGGGCGCTCGAAGCCGACGCGCGTCGAACTCGAGCGGGCGGCGGTCAAGGCGTGCGGTGAAGGTGCCGTCCTGAGCCACCGCAGCGCCGCCGTGCGCTGGGGCCTGCTGCGTCGGTACGACGGGCCCGTCGAGGTGACCGCGCCCACCCGCCGGGCGCGGCGCGCTCGGCTGCGCCCCTACGAGGGGAACCTCGACCCGCGTGATGTGACGACGAAGGACGGCGTGGCTGTCACCACGCTCGCCCGTACGCTGGTGGACCTTGCCGCGATCCTGACGCCGGAACAGCTGGAGGTCGCCGTGCACGAGGCCGAGAACCTCCGGCGCCTGCGTATCCGCGCGGTGGACGCCGCGATCGAGCGCGCCGGAAGACGTCAGCCGGGGCGGCCCGCGCTCCGGCGATGTCTCGCCGCGCGCAGGCCCAACGCCGGCGGCCTGAAGTTCGAGCTCGAGAAGAAGTTCCACCGCTTCCTGCATCGCCACGGGTTCCCGCCCTGCGAGCACAACGTCCTCTTCGAGCTCGACGACCGCGACGTCACCGAACTCGACGCGTTCTTCCGCGGGGCCGGAGTCGGTGTGGAGCTGGACGGCGGTCCCCACCAGACAACGCGGGGGTTCCACAAGGACCGCCGCAAGGACCGCCGCATGGAGGCGGTGCATCGCGTGACGATTCTCCGTGTGACACACCGGGATCTCGACGAGGGTGAGGCCGAGCTGGCCGCGGACCTCTGGGCGGTGCTCGCCGCACGATCCTCGTAGAGAAGTTCGCGCTGAGCGCGATCTTCTCGACGTGCGTCTCAGCGCCGCCGCCGCTCCGGCTGCACCCCGAGCGCCCGCGCCCGCAGCGCCAGCTCGAACTCGAAGCGCGCGTCGGGGTCGTCCAGGGCGTCCCCGAGCAGCTCGCGCAGCTGCGTCATCCGGTAGCGCACGGTCTGGGGGTGGACGTGGAGCATCTCCGCGACCGTCGGGCGGTGGCCGTCGGCGCGCAGCCACGCCAGCAGGGTCTCCTGCAGGCGGCCCGACGCGGAGGGACGCAGCTCGTCGAACGGCGCCAGCCGGGCGCGGGCGAGTTCGTCGAGCTCGAACTCGGCGGCGCCCAGCGCCACCTCGGCGCGGTGCTCGTCCGCGCTCCACGGCGACGCCCCGATGACCCCGCGGCTGCCCAGGCGCAGGCAGCGCCGCGCGAGTCGCAGCGAGCGGTGGGCCTCGGTGGCCTTCACGGCCGGGCCGATGCCCGCCGGCGCGTCGGCGTCCTCGAGGGCGCGCCGCAGCTCAGCGGCGCGGCCCGGGCCGTCGGGGTCGGGCCAGATGACGACGACGTCGAGCGCGGTGCCGTAGCCCGCGACCAACGCCGCAGGGCCCAGCGCGCGGGCAACGCGTCGTGCCGCCGCGTCATCGGTGACCACGGCGACGGCGAGCCGCTCGGGCACCTCCCACCCGGCCTGCTGCGCGGCATCGGTCAGCGCGGCGGCGTCCTGCGGGTCGGCGAGCAGGGCGTGGGCCGCGGCGCGGCGGCGGCGGGCGCGCTCGCCTGCCTGCTCGGCCTGGGCGCCCGCGTAGCCCTCGACGGTCAGCGCCGCGAGGTCCTCGATGTAGAGGAAGAGGGCCTCGGCGAGGCGCTGCACGTCGTCGGGCCCGCAGCCCGCGGCGCTCGCGACCCGGCCCAGCCGTCGCCACGACAGCCGGGTGCCGACCCGGTACGCGGACTGCAGCGCCTCCAGCGGGCGGCCTGCGCGCTGCTCGGCGGCGCCCAGCCGGCGGACGATCGCGTGCATCGCGGTGACGTCGGCCGACGGGTCCTGCACGAGGTCGACGAACCGCTGGAGCGACTGGTCGACGCCGACGCGGATGCCGGCGGCGAACTCGCCGCGCAGCGGGCGGCGGTAGACGGGCACGGCTTCGACGATCGCGTCGACGATCTCCGCGGACAGCGTGGGGAGTTCCGCGCGCAACGCGGGGGCCAATTCCCCTGGCAGTTCGGGCCACGGCAGGTCGGACGCGCGACGGGCAGTCTCCATTTATCACCCAGCGTACAAATTTCCGACCTCGATCGTGAACTTTCACGCAAGAACTGCACCCTGGCGACGAACTACGGTGCGTCCCATGACCCGCTCGGCTCGCTACGTGAACATCGGTGCCGTCGTCGTCCCGTTCCTCTGCGTGATCGGGGCCATCGCCCTGTTCTGGAACAACGGCGTCAGTGCCCTCGACCTCGCCATCCTCGTGGCGCTCTATCTGCCGACAGGGTTCGGCATCACGGTCGGGTACCACCGCCTGCTGACCCACCGCGCGTTCGAGAC
>JAEMQS010000136.1 GCA_016463765.1 Solirubrobacteraceae bacterium
GGCGCCGTGGCATCATCGCGATCGTGCCCGACGTCTTGCCGCCGACCGCGCCCGACCCACACGCCGCGGCGGCCTCCGACGTGACGACCGCGGCCGGCGTCGACCCCGGCCGCGGACTGACCGCCGAGGACGCACAGACCCGCCTCGCCATCGCCGGGCCCAACCGGCTGCGCGAAGCCGACGAGGTCTCTGCGACAGCGATTCTCACCGCCCAGATCACGGCGCCGATGATCCTGCTGCTCGCGGCCGCGGCGGTGCTCTCCGCGGCCCTCGGTGACGTGACCGAGGCGATCGTCATCGCGGTCGTCATCGTGCTCAACGCGTGGATCGGCTTCCGCCAGGAGTACCGCGCCGAACGCGCGATGGCGTCGCTGCAGGCGATGGCCGCGCCCGTGGTCACGGTCCTGCGCGACGGCGCCGCCACCACCGCCCCGGCGACCGACGTCGTTCCCGGCGACGTCGTCCTGCTCGAGGCGGGCGCGCGCGTGCCCGCGGACGGGAGGCTGCTGGAAGCCCACGCCCTGCGCGTCGAGGAGTCGCCCCTGACCGGCGAGTCCGTGCCCGTCGAGAAGCACACGGAGCCCGTCCCCGCGGACACGCCGCTGGCCGAGCGGACGTCGATGGCGTTCGCCGGGACGAGCGTCGCCGCGGGGCGCGCGACCATGGTCGTCACCGCCACCGGGATGGACACCCAACTCGGGCACGTGGCGGAGCTCCTGCACGGCGCCGACCCGGGCCGCACCCCGCTCCAGCAGCGCCTCGACACCCTGGTGCGCAACCTCGCGCTCGCCGCCGGCGCAGTCGTCGTCCTCGTCATCGCCCTCGGCGCGCTGGGGGGCGAGTCGCTGGAGACCCTGCTGCTCACCGCGGTCAGCCTGGCGGTCGCGGCCATCCCGGAGAGCCTGCCGGCCGTGGTGACCATCACCCTCGCGCTCGGCGCCCAGCGGATGCTGCGCAAGCACGCGCTCATCCGCCGGCTGTACGCAGTCGAGACCCTCGGGTCGGTCACGACGATCTGCTCGGACAAGACCGGAACCCTCACGCAGAACCGGATGACGGTCGTGGTCCTGGACATGGCGGGCGACCGGCGCGACCTGAGCGACGCGCCCGAGGCCGAGCACCCCGACCCGGACGCCCTGGCCGACCCGGTCCTGCGCCTGCTGCTCGCGGGCGGCGCCCTGTGCAACGACACCCAGCGCGCCGACGACGGCTCCCTGCTCGGCGATCCGACCGAGACCGCGCTGGTCGCCGTCGCGTCGCGGTACGGCCTGGAGAAGCACGACCTCGACGCCGCGCTGCCCCGACTCGATGAGCACCCTTTTGACTCCGACCGCAAGCGGATGACGACGGTCCACGCGCTGCCCGGCGACGTCGAGGCCGTCCCCGCGCCCCTGCGTGACCTGCCCGGCGTCCTCGAGGCCGCGGGACGGCCGGACCGACTCGCGTTCACGAAGGGCGCGGTCGACGGCCTGCTGCCGCGCTGCACCACCGTGAACCTCCGCGGGGAGATCGTCCCCTTCGATGCCGAGCTGCGCCGGCGCGCGCTCGCCGCCACCGAGGAGCTGGCCGGCGAAGGCGTGCGCGTCCTCGGCGTGGCCTACCGCGCATGGCCCGATCCCGGCGCCATCCCCACGGGCGACGCGCTCGAGCAGGACCTGACGTTCGTCGGCTTCGAGGGCATGGTGGACCCCGCGCGTCCGGAGGTCCGCGACGCGGTGGCCACCTGCCGGGCCGCCGGGGTCCGCCCCGTGATGATCACCGGCGACCACCCGCTCACCGCCGCCGCCATCGGGCGGGACCTCGGCCTCATCGGCCCCGACGACCAGGCGATGACGGGCGCCGAGCTCGAGGGTCTCGACCGCGACGCCCTGCATCGCGCCGTCCGCGAGGTGTCGGTCTTCGCGCGCGTGTCACCGCAGGACAAGATCGCCATCGTCGAGGCGCTGCGCGAACAGGGCCACGTCGCCGCCATGACCGGCGACGGCGTCAACGACGCGCCGGCGCTCAAGCAGGCCGACATCGGCGTCGCCATGGGGATCACCGGCACCGATGTCACGAAGGACGCCGCCGACATGGTCCTGCTCGACGACAACTTCGCCACGATCGTGTCCGCGGTCGGTGAGGGGCGGGTCGTCTTCGACAACATCCGCAAGTTCATCCGCAACATCCTCAGCGGGAACTTCGCGGAGGTGGGCGTGATGGTGGTGGCGCCGCTGGCCGGGATGCCGCTCCCGCTGCTGCCGCTCCAGATCCTGTGGCTGAACCTCGTCACCGACGGCCTGCCCGCGATGGCGTTCGCCGTGGAGCCCGCCGAGCCGGGCGTGATGAAGCGCCCGCCGACGCCGCTCGGCGAGAGCCTGCTGGGCAGCGACCGCGGCCGGCGGATCGTCACGCGCGGCACCCTGCTGCTCGTCCTGACCTTCGTCCCGGCCTACCTGCTGTGGAACGGCGGGGACGACGCGTGGCAGTCCGTGCTCTTCACGTCGATCGCGTTCGCCGAGCTCGCCGGTGGGTTCGCGATGCGGTCCGAGCGGGTGTCCGTCTTCACCCTCGGGGTCTTCTCGAACCGCGCGCTCGTCGGCGCCGTCGCGCTGACCGTGGTGCTGCAGGTGCTGCTGATCGTCGTCCCGTGGTCGCGCGACATCCTCGGCCTCGAGGCGCTCGGCGCCGAGCACTGGGCGCTGTGCGTCGGGATCGCCGTGACGTACTTCGCCGCGATCGAGCTGGAGAAGCTCGTCGTCAACGCCCGCCGGCGGGCGCGGACCGCCGCTAGATGAGCGAGCCCTGCTCGGGCTCGGGCGCGGGCAGGCCGATGTGCACGAACGCGCGCGCCGTCGCGCAGCGCCCGCGCGGGGTGCGCTGGAGGAACCCGCGCTGGAGCAGGTACGGCTCGTAGACGTCCTCGATCGTGTCCGACTCCTCCCCCACGGCCGCGGCGAGCGTCGACAGGCCGACCGGCCCGCCCGCGAACGTCACGCAGACGCTGCGCAGGATCTCGCGGTCCAGCCGGTCCAGGCCCTCGTCGTCGACCTCGAGCATCCGCAGCGCGGCGTCGGCGGCCTCGCGGGTCACGACGCCGCCCATCCGGACCTCGGCGTAGTCGCGCACCCGGCGCAGCAGGCGGTTGGCGACGCGCGGCGTGCCCCGCGACCGCGCCGCGATGGCCTCGGCCCCCGCGTGCTCGATCTCGACGCCCAGGATCGACGCCGACCGCCGCACGATGGTGGCGAGGTCGTCGTGGTCGTAGGGATCCAGGCGGTGCTGCAGGCCGAAGCGGTCGCGCAGCGGGGTGGTCAGCAGCCCCGAGCGCGTGGTGGCGCCCACGAGCGTGAACGGTGGCAGGTCGAGCGTGACCACCCGCGCACCGGCGCCGGTGCCGACCGTGATCGGCAGCTGGCGGTCCTCCATCGCGGGATAGAACGTCTCCTCCAGCGCGCGTGGCAGCCGGTGCAACTCGTCGACGAAGAACACGCTGCCGGGTTCCAGCGCGGTGAGGAACGCCGCGATGTCGCCCTTGCGCTCCAGCGCGGGGCCGGCGGTCTGCACGAACGGCGCGTCCATCTCCGTAGCGATGATCTGCGCGAGCGACGTCTTGCCCAGGCCGGGCGGCCCGGCGAGCAGGACGTGGTCGAGCGCCTCGCCGCGCGCGATGGCGGCCTCGACGGCGACGCTCAGCTGCTCCTTGACGGCGTGCTGCCCGACGAAGTCGTCGAAGGCCCGCGGGCGCAGGGAGCGCTCGAGCTCGTCGTCCTCGACGGCGGCGTCCGGTGACTGGATGCGGCCGGACGTCACGGCCGTGCGGCCCTCAGTGCGTGGGCGATGAGCTCCTCGGGCGCGTCGCCCGTGGCCCCGGACAGCAGCTTCTCGGCCTCGACGGCGGTGAACCCGAGCTCGAGCAGCCCGTCGCGGGCGAGGCTGCGCGGGTCGTCCCCGCCGCGGCTGACGACGATGTCGCCGAGACCGGTGCCGTCGATCGGCGTGTGATCGGGCACGACCTTCTCGCGCAGCTCGACGACGATCCGCTCGGCCGTCCGCTTCCCGATGCCCGGCACGGCGGTCAGCCGCTTGACGTCCCCGGCGGCCAGCGTCGCGACGAGCTCGCGCGGCGAGCCGCCCGAGAGCACGGCCAGCGCCATCTTCGGGCCGACCGACTGCACGCCGAGCAGGAGCAGGAACAGCTCGCGCTCCTCCTCCGTGGCGAAGCCGTACAGCGCCATGGCGTCCTCGCGCACGACGAGGTGGGTCAGCAGCGTGATCTCCCGGCCGACCGCCGGGACCTGCTTGAGGGTGTGCGCGGAGACGGCGAGCAGGTAGCCCACACCCTGGACGTCCACGACGACGTGATCGGGACGGCGGACGGCGACCTCGCCGCGGACGAGCGCGATCATGCGGCCGCCCCGCGCATCGCGGCCTGCATCGGCGCGCGGTTGACGTGGCAGATGGCGACGGCGAGCGCGTCGGCCGCGTGGTCGGGCCGCGGGGGCTCGGGAAGCCGCAGCAGCGTCTGCACCATGCGCATGACCTGGTCCTTCGCGGCGCGGCCGCTCCCGCACACCGCGCTCTTGACCTGCTGGGGCGTGTACGACGCGCACGGCAGGTCGCGCTGACCGGCGGCGAGCATGACCACGCCGCGGGCCTGCCCCACCGCGAACGCGCTGCGGACGTTCTGGCCGAAGTAGAGGTCCTCGAGCGCGACGGCGTCGGGCGCGTGCTCGTCGATGAGCTCGCACACCCGCGCGTGGATGTCAGCCAGGCGGCGCTCGGCGGGCGCGGACGAGGACGTGACGATCACCCCGCCGTCGAGCGCGGACAGCGTGCGCCCGCGACGGACCACCCCGTACCCGGTGTTGGCGGTGCCGGGGTCGATCCCGAGGACGATCATCCCCGGGGATTCTGCGCGTCGGGCCGGATGCCTTCGCTACAGGCGGACGACGTGCGCGCGGCGCTCGACCGCGCGGCCCCCGCCCGGGCGCCGGTACCGCACGCCGGAGCGCAGCTCGGCGAGGCCGACCCACGCCGACTCCATGGCGGCTTCGACGACCTGACGGCGCGGGACGTCCGGGTTGGCGATCCACCACGTGGCCAGCGACTGCGCGCCCCCGGTGAGCATCCGCGCGAGCATCTCCGCCCGCTCCTTCGGCAGCGTGCCGCCGTTGGCGGTGTCGTACATCGCGGCCACCATGCGCGTGGCCCCGTCCTGCATGGTGCGCAGCGCGTCGTCGACGCCGAGCTCGACCGCGTCGCGGTGCAGCATGGCCCAGGCGATCTGGCGCTCCTGCACGAAGCCGAAGAACGCGTCCAGGCCGGCATAGAGCTGCTGGTCGGCGGGGTCGCTGGCATCGACCGCGAGGGCGACGCGCCGCAGCAGCTCGCCGCCTTGCTCCTCGAGCAGCGCCGTCTTCAGGGCCGCCTTGGACTCGAAGTGCTCGTAGATCAGCGCCTTCGAGACCCCCGCGGCCTGGGCGATGTCGTCGATCGACGCCGCGTGGTAGCCCTGCTCGGCGAGCACTTCCATCGCCGCCGTGAGGATCTCCCGCCGGCGCTGCGCGCCGCTCATCCGCCGGCGCCTCGGGCGCTCGGGGGACTCATCGGCGGTGCGGGCGGCGCGGCCAGGGGCCATGCGGGGTTCCTCCAGGAAAGCTGTGCGAACTCCACAGGTTACGGATCGTTGACCGCCGATGTCCGCGAGCGTCGTAGTCTGGCCGCCGTGGAGGGTGATGCCGAAGATCGGCTGGACGATCTGCTCGAAGGTCTGGACGACGCCGCGGTCGCGTCCCGTCGCCGGCTGCTCGACCGCCTGCTGGAGGCCGGCGTCCCGCGCGAGACCATCCGCGAGGCCGCCGCGGCGAGCACGCTGACCGCGCTCCTCGCCGCGCAGGCCCTCGGCGGACACCCGAAGTACACCGCCGAGGACATCTCGCGGATGACGAACATGCAGCTGGACTTCGTCCTCGCGATCCGCCGCGCTTCGGGTCTCCCGGTGCGCGACATGGACGACGTCGCGTACTACGAGCAGGACCTCGAGGCCATGCAGGACGTCAAGCGCCTGCGCGACCTCGGGCT
>JAEMQS010000137.1 GCA_016463765.1 Solirubrobacteraceae bacterium
CCGCGCCCGACTCGTGCTGGGCCTTCCACAGCTCGCTGACCGCGCTCATGAGGATCCGATTGACGACGAACCCGGGTGCCTCGCCGCACACGATCGGCGACTTGCGGATCTGGCTGACGAACGCGACGGCGGCCTGGACCGTCTCGGGCGACGTCTCCTCGCCCTCCACGATCTCGACGAGCCGCATGCGCGACGCCGGGTAGAAGAAGTGCAGGCCGATGACCTGGTCGGGCCGCGCCGTGACGTCGGCCATCTCGGTGATCGACAGCGCGCTCGTGTTCGAGGCGAGGATCGTGTGGCCGGGGACGAGGTCGTCGAGCTCGGCCATGACGGCCTGTTTGATCTCCATGCGCTCGGGCACGGCCTCGATGACGAGGTCGACGGTGCCGAAGCGGTCGTAGCTCAGCGTGCCGTCGATGCGGCCCAGGATCTCGGCGGCGCGCGCGTCCGCGTCCTCCTGGGAGAGCTTGCCCTTGGAGACGAGCTTGGACAGCTGGAGGGCGGTGACCTCGCGGGCTCGATCGAGGCCGGTGTCGATGGCGGCCTGGTCGACGTCCTTGAGGACGACATCGATGTCGGCGGACGCGATGACCTGCGCGATCTCACCGCCCATCGTGCCCGCGCCGACCACGGCGGCGGTGAAGACGAACATGCGGTCCAGTCTAGGCTTCGGGCGTGCCCGGGCGCGTTCTCACCCTGCGCGAGCTGAACCGCGCGACCCTCGCGCGCCAATCGCTCCTGGAGCGGTCGTCGACCGACGACGTCGTCGGGATGCTGCGCCGGGTCGCCGGCCTGCAGGCGCAGGAGCCGCGGCCACCGTTCGTGGGGCTCTGGACGCGGATGGCGTCGTTCACCTCCGACGACCTGCTGGACGCGCTGCGCGCCGGAGCCGCGGTGCGCGCGCCGCTCATGCGCGGGACCCTGCACACCGTCGCCGCCGAGGATTGGGCGCTGTGCTTCGGCCCACCGGACCGCACGCGCAACATCCTGGGCGAGCGCAGCCGCGGCATGGATCCCGAGCCGGTGCTCGCCGCCGCCGAGACGTTGCTGCGCGAGCACGGGCCGATGACCATGAACGCCCTGCGGCCGCTGCTGGCCGAGCAGTTTCCCGGCCAGGACGATCGCGTGATGGGGTATGCCGCGCGACTGCTCCTGCCGCTGGTGATGGTCCCGACCGACGACCGGTGGGGCTACGGGCGCGATCCGGTGTTCGGGCTGACCGACCTGGCGCCTCCGCGCGAGCGCGACGACGCCGAGCTCGTCCGCCGGTTCCTCGCCGCCTTCGGCCCGGCGACCGTCGAGGACCTGCAGACGTGGTCAGGGCGGCCGGCGCTGCGACCGGTCGTCGACGCGATGGCGGACGAGCTCGTCGCCTTCGACGGCGGGTACTTCGACCTGCCGGACGCCCCGCGCCCACCGGAGGACGCGCCGGGCCGCGAGGTCGTCCTGCTCCCCGAGTTCGACAACGTGCTGCTCGCCCACAAGGACCGGCGGCGCGTCATCGCCGACGAACACCGTCCGCGCGTGGCGACGAAGAACCTGCGGATCAAGGCGACGTTCCTCGTGGACGGGATGGTCGCGGGGACGTGGTCGATCAAGGCGACGAAGACGAAGGCGACCGTGACGCTCGAGCCGTTCGGCAAGATCCCGCGAGCCGCGGTGCGAGAAGAGGCCGCCGCGGTGGCGAGGTTCCTCGAACCCACCGCGAAAGCGGTGAGCGTCGCATAGTGGTCGCTCCAGCGACCAGGATGTGACGCTCAGCGGCCGAGTTCGGCGCGCAGGGCCTCGAGTGACACCGCGAACGCCGCCAGCTTCGGCGCCAGCTCGCCGGCCAGGACGACGCGTTCGGCCTCGCCCTCCGCGGTCAGCCGGTAAAACCGCCGCGACCGGCGCTCGGGGTGCTCCCACTCCCCCGCGATGAGGCCCTTGCCCTCCAGCGAGCGCAGCAGCGGGTACATCGTGTTCGGGTTGACTGCCAGCAGCCCGCCCGACAGCTCGCCGATGCGCTCCATGAGCTGGTTGCCGTACGACGGTCCGTCGCGCAGCAGGTGCAGGACCAGCAGCGGGAGCAGGCCCGCCTTGCGCAGCGCGCCGGAGAGGACGTCGGCGCTGCCCGCCCCCGATGCGCCCGCGGCCGCGCGGGCGTCGTCCAGCGAGGTGACGTCGGCGACGGCGCGGTCGGTATCGGGACGGTGTGACACCACGTCGAGTATGGCGCGGTCACCGTCGATCCAGTAGGTTGCTTGAAACAACTGACTCGAAGGACCACCATGACACCCGAGACCGCCACCCGCGAGCGCACCATCGACTGGGAGGACCCCAGGCCGCTCCTCGCCGAAGCCGCCACCCTGAGCGGCCTCGAGTACATGCAGCGCCTGGCCGCGGGCGAGTTCCCCCCACCGCCCATCGCCAAGCTCATGGGCTTCGAGCTGCCGGAGATCGCCGAGGGCAACGTCTCGATCTCGTGCGTCCCACAGGAGTGGCACTACAACCCGATCGGGATGGTCCACGGCGGTCTCGCCGCGACCATGCTCGACACCGTTCTGGGCATCTCGGTCCACACGACGCTCGCCGCCGGCGAGGCGTACACGACCGTCGACCTGCACGTGCAGTACCTGCGCGCGATGTCCGTCGACACCGGGCGCGTGAAGGCCACGGGCGAGGTGGTCCACCGGGGGAGGAAGATCGCCACCGCCGAGGGCCGCGTCACCGACGCCGACGGCAAGCTCATCGCCACCGGCATCACCACCTGCGTGATCCTCTGAGAACGACGAAGGCCGCCCCGGAGGGCGGCCTTCGCACCACAGTCCTGCGAGCTGCGACCTACGCGGTGGCGGGAGCCTCCGCGCGGCGCGGCAGCAGCGTCTCGCGCGCGATGACGAGGCGCTGGATCTGCGACGTGCCTTCGTACAGCTGCATGATCTTCGCGTCACGCATGAGCTTCTCGACGGGGTACTCCTTGATGAAGCCGTAGCCGCCGTAGACCTGCACGGCGTCCGTGGCGATCTCCATCGCGGAGTCCGACGCGAAGCGCTTGGCGTGCGAGGACTCGATCGTGTTGCGCTTGCCCTGGTCGAGCAGGACGGCCGAGTTGTACGTGGCCAGGCGCGACAGGTGCACCTTGGTCGCCATGTCGGCGATCATGAACTGGATCGCCTGGTGCATCGCGATCGGCACGCCGAACTGCACGCGCTCCTTGGAGTAGTTCGTCGCGAACTCGAACGCGGCCTGCGCGATGCCGGTGGCCATCGCCGCCACGCCGGGGCGCGTGCGGTCGAGGGTCATCATGGCGAGCTTGAAGCCCTTGTTCTCCTCGCCGAGGATGTACTTCTCGTGGACCTCGGTGTCGTTGAACGTGACGGTCGCCGTGTTCGACGCCCGCTGGCCCATCTTGTCTTCCTTCTTGTCGATGACGACGGTGTCGTCACGACGCACGATGAAGGCCGACATGCCGCGGTGCCCGGCGTCCGGGTCGGTCTTGGCGTAGACCGTGTACCAGTCGGCGTAGGTGCCGTTGGTGATGAAGCACTTCTGGCCGTTGAGGACGTACTTGTCGCCCTTCTTCTCGGCGCGCGTGCGCATCGAGCTGACGTCCGAGCCGGCGCCCGGCTCGGTCAGGCAGAAGGACGCGAGCTTCGGCTCGGCCATGAGCTCGCCGAAGAACTCGTCCTGGACCTCGTCCGAGGCGCCGAGGGCGACCGGCGCGGAGGCCAGGCCGTTGGCACCGAGCGAGGTGGTGACGCCGGAGCAGCCCCAGGCGAGCTCCTCCTCGATGATGCAGCCGTCGAGGTACCCGAGGCCCGGACCACCGAAGCGCTCGGGCGCGTGGGTGTTCATCAGGCCGATCTCGTGGGCCTTGTTGATGATGTCCTGAGGCCAGCCGCCGTCCTTGTCCAGCTCCCAGGCGACGGGGCGGATCTCCTTCTCGGCGAAATCATGGGCCAGCTCGCGCAGCGCGATCTGATCGTCCGTCAGTGTGAAGTCGACCATCTGCCGTTTTCTCCTAAGCGGGGGGTTCACGGACGCGTACGGGCGGCCGCGGCGGCGGGGTCTGGTCCCGAAGTTGACTCGCCAGTCAACTCGCCGTCGCACACAGGGTAGCGAAGGAGGACCGTCCGAACCAGCACGCGTGCGTGACACGATGCACACGTGGCGCCCGGATTCGACATCGTCGTGGTCGCCGTCGTCGGCCTGGCGATCATCGTCGGCGTGCTCATCGCGGCCGGTTCGACCGGCGTGTACGACCGGATCGGGCAAGGCGACCTGGACCTCGACTCCGAGGGACCTTCGGCGAGCGGCGCGGGCGCCGAGGCGCTGCGCGACGAGGAGATCCGGCAGATGGTCGCCGCGCGCAACGACCGCCGGGCGGCGCGGGGTAAGCCGCCGCTGGACGTCGATGAGGAGATCCGGCGCCTGACGCCCGAGGCGTCCGTGGACGCGGGGCTGCGCGAGGAGATCCGCCAGCTCGTCATCGCCCGCAACGCCCGCCGGGCCGCGCGCGGACAGGAGCCGCTCGACGTCGACGCCGAGACCGAACGGCGGGTGCAGGAGCTAGGCGGCGGCTGAGCCGCCGGCGGTGTTGTCGGCCTTGGCCGGCTTGGCCGTCGTCGCCGGAGCCGCGGTCGTCGCCGGGGTCGCCGCGGCGGGCTCCTCGGCGGGCGCCGGTGCCTTCGGCTTCGGCGCGCCCACGCGGACCGTGCGGTCGTCGTAGACGTGGAAGATCTGGCCGTCGCGCTCGATGCGCTCGAAGATCTGGCCGTTGCGGGCGTTGCCCGAGGTGTTGACGCACTTGCCGTCGACCTTGCCGCCCTCGAGGCGCGCGTAGGAGCGCCCGAGCACGTCGTAGGCGCCGACGCCGCCCTCGATCCCGAGCTGCTGCGCGCGGGTCAGGGCCTGCCCGGAGGGCGCGGTCGGCTTGGGCGCCGGCTCTGAGGAGACGCCGCGGGCGACCTTCAGGGCCTCGCCGAACGCATCTCCGCCCGACCCGGCGGGCTTCTGGGTGGCCGGCACCGGCGTGGTGGCGGTGGTCGGGTCGGCGGGCGCGGTAACGCCGCCGACGGCGCTCGTGGAATCAGGGGCCATCGTCCCGAGCGATCGGCTCCGGACCCTGGACCTTGAGGGGCGGCCGAGCACCTGTCCACGTCGGCCTCCCCAATCCGTAAGGTTCGACCCGTGAGCGAAACCCCGGGGCGCTCCACGGCTGCCGGACCCTGGACCCGCGAGCGCTGGGAAGTGCGCGTCGCGGTCCTTGTGCTGTTCGTCGCGCTCTACGTCGGCGGCGCCGCATGGGGCATCGAACTCGCCCAGGACAGCGGGATCTCGCCGTGGTATCCGCCCGCCGGGCTCAGTCTCGCCCTCGTCATCCTGCTCGGCCCGCGGTGGGCGCCGCTGATCGTTGTCGCGGACCTGACCCAGTGGGCGCTCGTCGGTGGCCGCGGAACGTTCCTGGTGGCTCTGGCGTTCGCCGTCTCGCAGGCCGCGATCTTCGCGTTCGCCGGCTGGCTGCTGCGTCGCACCCTGCGCGCGGAACCGCCGCTGACACGGCTCGGCGACGTCGCGCTCTTCGGCGCCATCGGCGTGGTCGGCGCGCCGCTGCTCGCGGGGCTCGCGGTCATGGGGATCGACGTGGCGTTCAACGACCTCCCGCCCGAGGACTTCCCCGAACAGGTGCGCGTGTTCTTCATCGGGGATGCGGTGGCCGCCCTGGCGATCACACCCGTGCTTCTGACCATCGGCGCATGGATCCAGGGGACGTCGTTGCGCGCGGCGAGCCCGAAGGCCGAGGGCGTCACCCCGGAGGACGTCTTCATGGCCGCGGGCGTCCTCCTGCTCCCGCCCTCGCTGCTCGTCGGGTTCGACGACCGGCTCGTCTTCGTCAGCCTGCTCCCGCTCGCCTGGGTCGCGCTGCGCCGCGGCCTCCCCGCAGCGACGCTGGCGACCTTCGCGTGGGCCACCGTGTCGGTCATCACCTACGACCTGTTCGACCCCGGTGTCGAGCTCGTCGACATCCAGAGCTTCCTGCTCTCCGGCGGCGCACTGGCGCTCG